>JAKLHH010000229.1 GCA_022710245.1 Myxococcota bacterium | reverse complement strand
GAGAAGACCTCCGGCGCGCCCTCGCTCGGCTCGCTGATCAGCCTCCACGCCGTCGCGGAGAGGCGTCCGCTGCACGGCGGCCGCTTCACCTGCGAGGTCCGGGTGCTGAAGGACAAGCGCCACGGACCGGGCTGGGTCCACCAGGAGGTCTGCCATGGCCCGGCGGGGCTCAGCTGATCGCGATCGCGATCGCGACGCCCCGCCCGCGCGGCGACCGCGCCGCAGCGCAGCGAGGCAGGAGGCCCGGCCGGAGGCTGGCCCGCGGCTCGCTTGCGTCGATCTCCCTGCCCTGCCGCTGCAGCTCCTGCTCCGCCGCCACCCCGACTGGCGCGGCGCCGCGGCGGTGGTGGTGGCCGAGGATCGCCCCCAGGCGCCCATCCTCTGGGTCAGCGCCGAGGCCCGCCGCCGCGGGATCCTCGCGGGGCACCGCTACGCGCAGGGCCTCGCCCTCGACGCCAGCCTCCGCGCGGGCTGCCTGGAGCCCGGCGAGCTGGCAGCGGCGCTCGAGGAGCTCACCGCCCGGCTGCGCCGCTTCACCCCCGAGGTGGAGCCCGCGGCCGAGGAGCCCGGCGTCTTCTGGCTCGGCGCCGGCGGCCTCGAGCTGATCTACCCCTCGCTCGCGACCTGGGCCTGCGCCATCGAGGCCGACCTGCGCGAGGCGGGCCTGCGCGCCAGCGTGGGGGTCGGCTTCGGCCGCTTCGGCGCCTACGCGCTCGCCCGCGCCCGGGCGCTCACGCACGGCGACGGGGTGCAGGTAGCGGCCTCTCCCGAGGAGGAGCACGCCCTCGCCCGCCAGGTGCCCCTCGCCGCGCTGGGGCTCCGCCCCGAGCTGCTCCTTGCCCTGCAGCGGCTCGGCGTGCGCACGGTGGGCGAGCTCCTCGCGCTCCCCGCCGGCGGCCTCCTCGAGCGCTTCGGCCCCGAGCTCTATCGACTGCACCGGCTCGCCGCGGGCGCGCTCGCCGCGCCGCTCGTGCCCGAGCCCGAGGTGCTGCCGATCTGCGAGCAGCTCGACCTCGACGAGGTGGAGGACGATCTCCCTCGCCTGCTCTTCCTCATCAAGCGGCGGCTCGACCGCATGCTGCGCGCGCTCGCCGAGCGGCACCAGGCCCTCGCCGCTCTGCACCTGGAGCTGCTCCTCGACGGGGGCGAGCGCGTGGAGGAGCAGGTGCGCCCGGCCGCGCCCACCCTCGACGGCGTGCAGCTCCTCGAGCTGGTGCGCCTGCGCCTCGAGGCACGCTGGAGCGGCGCCGCGCAGGCTGGGCAGTCGCGCGGAGCGGCCGCGATCCATCAGCCGGGCGCGGGGGTCCGCGGGCTCGAGCTCCTCGCTGCCCCCGCTCCCGCCGCCGAGGAGCAGCTCCAGCTCTTCGCCGAGCGGCCGCGCCGCGACCTGGAGGCGGGCAGCCGCGCGCTCGCCCGCCTGCGCGCCGAGCTCGGCGAGGCGGCGGTGGTGCACCCGGTGCTGCGCGAGCGCCACCTCCCCGAGGCACGCTTCACCTGGGAGCCGCTCGAGGCGGTGCGCGCGCCGCGGCCCGGGGCCGCCGCCGGCGAGCGCCCGCTGGTGCGGCGCCTGCTCGCCGCGCCCGAGGCAGGCGCCGAGCCCGGCCGGCTCCTCGCCGGCCCCTTCGTCCTCGCTGGCGGCTGGTGGGGGCGCGAGGTGTGCCGCGAGTACTACTTCGCCGAGGGCCAGGGGGGCGAGCTGCTCTGGGTCTACTACGACCGGCAGCGTCGGCGCTGGTTCCGCCACGGGCAGGTGGAGTGATTGATGCTTCGCTGGTTCCGCCATGGGCAGGTCGAGATTGATGCTTCGCTGGTTCCGCCACGGGCAGGTCGAGTGATGTTCCACCTCGAGCCCGTTTGGCAGCGCGCGAGGCACCGGCTGCTTCTTCGCGGAGAGCCCCGCAGCCCCCGAGGGCAACCTTGGGAGTGGGACCCCAGGCCCATCCCCCAACCTTGCGCGAATTCGCGCAACCCTGGAGGTGGGACCCCAGGTCTCCCCCCCGGCCTTGCGCGAAATCGCGCAACCCTGGAGGTGGGACCGGCGACCCATCCCCCGACCTTGCCCTCGAGGGCAAGAACGCGGGGCGGGAGGAACGACCCATCCCCCAGCCTTGCCCTCGAGCCGACACCATGATCGAGCCTCGCGCTCGTCGAGCGACAGCGGCCGCGACCATCAAGCCTGCCGGCCACGCGGCGCTCTGGTGCAAGAGCAACTACTCCTTCCTCGAGGGCGCCAGCCACCCCGAGGAGCTCGTCGAGGAGGCGCACTCGCTCGGCCTCCGCGCGCTGGCGCTCACCGACCGCGACGGCGTCTACGGCGTGGTGCGCGCCCACCTCCGCGCCCGCGAGCTCGGGCTGCAGCTGATCGTCGGCGCGCAGGTCACCGTCCTCGACGCGGCCCCTGGTTCCGAGGCCGCGGGGGGACAGGTGTGCAGCCCGTCGCAGGTGCTGCTCCTCGCCGCGGACCGCCGCGGCTACGGCAACCTCTGCCGCCTGCTCACCCAGGGGCGCCTGCGCTCACCCAAGGGCGAGTGCCGGGTGAGCTGGGACGAGCTCTGCGACACCCCCGAGGGGCTCCTCGCGCTCTCCGACCTCGCCGGCGAGGCGAGCGGGCCACGCCTCCGGGAGGCCTTCGGCGATCGCCTCTACGCGCTCCTCGCCCGTCACCGCCGCGCCGAGGAGGTCGCGCTGGAGGAGCGCCTGCGCCAGAGCGCCGCGCGGCTCGGCGTCCCCCTCTGCGCCACCAGCGAGGTGCTCTACCACCGCGCCTCGCGCCGCCGCCTGCAGGACATCCTCACCTGCATCCGCGCTGGCGTGCGCCTCGCCGACGCGGGCCTCCGGCTGCGCCCGAACGCGGAGCACGCCCTGCGCGCGCCGGAGGACTTCGCCGCGCTCTTCGCCGACGACCCCACCGCCGTCGCGGTGACCCGCGAGGTCGCCGCGCGCTGCGCCTTCTCCCTCGCCGACCTCCGCTACCGCTACCCGTCGGAGCGCCTCCCCGGCGGCATCACCTCCGCCGAGTGGCTGCGCCAGCTCACCTTCGAGGGCGCGCGCTGGCGCCACGGCGGCACCGTCCCCGAGCCGGTCGCCCACCAGCTCGAGCGCGAGCTCTCGCTGATCGAGGAGCTCGACTACCCGGGCTACTTCCTCACCATGTGGGAGATCGTCGAGTTTTGCCGCGCGCACGGCATCCTCTGCCAGGGGCGCGGCTCGGCGGCGAACTCCGCCGTCTGCTACTGCCTCGGCATCACCGCCGTCGACCCGGTGCGGATGGACCTCCTCTTCGAGCGCTTCATCTCCCGCGAGCGCCCCGACCCGCCCGACATCGACCTCGACATCGAGCACGAGCGGCGCGAGGAGGTGATCCAGCACGTCTACGAGAAGTACGGCCGCTCCCACGCGGCGATGGTCGCGGTGGTGATCCGCTACCGCGCGCGCTCGGCGATCCGCGACGTGGGCAAGGCGCTCGGCCTGCCCGAGACGAGCCTCGACCGGCTGGCCAAGCTGATCGATCGCTGGGCGCAGGGCCCGGCGACGCTCCTCGCCCAGGCCGGCCTCGACGCGCGCGCGCCGGTGCACCGCCACCTCCTCGAGCTGGTCGCCGAGGTGCAGGACTTCCCGCGCCACCTCTCCATCCACCCGGGCGGCTTCCTCCTCGGGCACGCGCCGGTGCACGAGCTGGTCCCCATCGAGAACGGCGCCATGCCCGAGCGCACCGTGATCCAGTGGGACAAGGACGACGTGGAGGCGCTCGGCCTCTTCAAGGTGGACCTCCTCGGGCTCGGAGCGCTGACCATGGTGCACCGCTGCCTCGACCTCCTGCGCGCGCACCGCGGCCTCGAGCTCACCCTCGCCACCCTCCCCGCCGAGGACGCGGCGACCTACGAGATGTGCTGCCGCGCTGACACCGTCGGCGTCTTCCAGATCGAGAGCCGCGCGCAGATGTCCATGCTGCCGCGCCTCAAGCCGCGCACCTTCTACGATCTGGTGATCGAGGTGAGCATCGTCCGCCCCGGCCCCATCGCCGGCGACATGGTCCACCCCTACCTCCGTCGACGGAATGGCAAGGAGGCGGTCCTCTACCCGCACCCCTGCCTGGAGCCGGTGCTGGCGAAGACGCTCGGCGTGCCGCTCTTCCAGGAGCAGGTGATCCGCCTCGCCGTGGTCGCCGCCGACTACACGCCCGGCGAGGCCGACCAGCTGCGCCGGGACATGGCCGCCTGGCGCCACAGCGGGCGCATCGACCGGCACCGCGAGCGGCTCGTCTCGCGCATGCAGGCGAAGGGGATCCAGCCGGAGTTCGCCGAGCGCGTCTTCGAGCAGATCCAGGGCTTCGGCGAGTACGGCTTCCCCGAGAGCCACGCCGCCAGCTTCGCGCTGATCGCCTACGCCACCGCCTGGCTCAAGTGCCACCACCCGGAGGCCTTCGCCTGCGCGCTCCTGAACGCGCAGCCGATGGGCTTCTACTCGCCGGCGACCATCGTCGAGGACGCGCGGCGGCACGGTGTCCGCGTGCTGCCCATCGACGTGCGCGCGAGCGACTGGGACTGCAGCCTCGAGCCGGTCGCGCCCGGGAGCGAGCCCGGCGACGGTGTGGGTGAGGTCGAGGGCGGTGCGAGCGGCGCACGTGATGCGGCGACGCGGCCGCTCGCCGTGCGCATGGGCCTGCGCTACGTGAAGGGGCTCGGCGAGGACGAGGGGCGGCGCCTGGCGCTGACCGGCCGCCTCGACCCCTTCGCCGACCTCGAGGCGCTGGTGCGGCGCACGCGCGCCAGCGAGAAGGAGCTGGTGGCGCTCGCCGAGGCGGGCGCCCTCGAGAGCCTCGGCCTCTCCCGCCGGGCGGCGCTCTGGGAGGTGCGGCGCCTGCTCCGCGCGCGCAAGGACGCGCTGCCGCTCCACGCGCCCGAGGTGCTCCCCGACTTCACCCCGCTCGGCCCCGGCGAGACCATCGCCTGGGACTACCGCGCCTCCTACCACAGCCCGCGCGGCCACCCGCTGGCGCCGCTCCGCGCGCTCCTCACCGCGCAGGGGCTGCCGACGGCGCGCGAGGTGAGCGCGATGCGGGACGGCCGGCCGGTGCGCTACGCGGGGCTCGTCATCTGCCGCCAGCAGCCCGGCACCGCGCGCGGCGTCACCTTCATGACCCTCGAGGACGAGACGGGCTTCGTCAACCTGGTCCTGCCGCCCGACGTCTTCGCGCGCTGCGGGCTGCTGGCGCGGACCGAGCTCTTCCTCGGCGCCCGCGGCAAGCTGCAGAACCAGGAGGGCCTGGTGCACCTCGTCGCCCTGGAGCTCTGGGCGCCCCGCCTGGAGGCGCCGGCGCCGGCGAGCGCGGGCAGCCGCGACTTCTGCTAGGCGGCCAGGCTATCGCAGGCCGGCGCACCAGGTGTCACCTTGCGGTGCGGCTACTGTCGGCCGGCGGCCCGCTCACCTCCACCTGATACCTGATACTCCCCCTGGCTCCTGCAGCCGCCAGCGCGGAGCACCGCTGCGCCGGTCGATCGACCTCGGTCGGGCTCTGCGGTCGGCGTCCCCGCGGAAAGGCGACCGTCTTGGGCGGCCTCAGATGGTGCGAGCCTTGCAAAGCCCGTGGCGAATGACTCTGAAGGCGACGCCCTCTCTGTTGCGAGCAGTCCTGGTCGCCGTCGGTCTGCTCGCGATCAGCTCGACGGCCGGTGCGGCGCCGGCCAGCCACGTGGCGGTCGCCGGCGCACACGAGCCCGCGCCCGAGCCCAGGCTCGGCCTGATCGTGCGGAGCACGGGCGAGCGGGTCCCCGTGGTCATCCGGCGCGCGACGCAGGCGGACCGCACCGCGCTGCACGAGGAGCCAGGCTGGCCGGAGAGCCTGCGCCGGCGCTTCCCCGTCTGGCACGAGGGGGTGCAGGTCCTCGTCGCGCGCCGCGGCGGCAAGGAGCAGGTCGTCGGGGCGATGATCGGGTGGAAGAACGCGCACGAGAAGGCCTTCTACGTCGACTCGCTGATGACCCGCGGCCCTTCGGGCCATCGCGGCTCCGGCGGCTCGCTCCTCGCGCGGATCGGCGCGCAGCTCTCCCGGCGCCCCGCCCCGGAGTACCGCGGCGCGGGCAGCCTGCTCATGCGGTGGGCCGCGCTCGAAGCCCAGCGGAGCGGCCTCGACCTGGAGCTGGACGCGGTCAAGCCCGCGCGCGCCTTCTTCGGCGGGCTCGGGCTCGAGCCGAGGGGGCCGAGCCGCGAGTACAGCGACGCCACGTTCATGCAGATGCCGGCAAAGCGCCTCGCGGACCTCATCCGCGGTGTCGAGCGCGAGTATCAGCTCGCGCCGAAGGCGGCCGCGCCGATGGCCCCGCCACGCTGAGCTCGCCGCCCGGCCTCGGACCGGAGGCCTGAGGCCTACGTCTTCCGCACCACACCGGCCCCCGCACGACGGCCCCGGCCCCCCTCGAGACCGCCCGCTCGACCCCTCAGGCCTGGAGCTTCTTGATGACCTGGCGGAGCTTCTTGTTCGCAGCGCACTTGCGGACGACGCGCGTCATCTTCTTCATCCACGCCACCTGCCGATTCCGATGCTTGGCGCTGAAGGCTCTCTTCTGTGCCCTCGTCTCACGCTTGCTGATCTCCTTCGCCTTCTTGAGCAGCTCGCTGTTCGCATCGAACAGCTCCTTCCACCCCTCGGCGACGCCGTCGCAGTTGCCCTTCTGGGCCACCGCCACGACGAGCAGCTTGTCGTTCAGATCCAGGAGCAGCTCGCCGACCTTCTCGTCGGTGACGCCGCCAAGGCCCGCCGCGGGCGCGGCGGCGGGCTCTGCCCTGGGAGGGGCTTTGGGCGCGGCGGTGCTGGGCCCGGTGGTGCTGGACGCATGGGTGGTGCTTGACGCGGCGGTGCTGGACGCGGGCTCCTGGGCGGGCTGGCTGCTGGCGAGGCCCGTCTTGAGCTTGGCCTCGAGCGTCGCTGCCGCTGCGGCAGCCTCCTGCTCGTTCCTGCTGCAGGCGATCGGTGTGAAGCCAATGAGCATGACCACGACCAATGAACGCATCTCTTCCTCCTTGGGGGACGTTCTCCTTCCTCCTCCTCACACCTGAGAGAGGCGTTTGTTGCAGCCGAAGGCGAGCGGGAGGGCGAAGCGGGAGGGCGAAGCGGGAGGGCTGAGAAGGAGGGGCGGCCCGAGGGCTGAGCTGGAGGGGCGGCTCGAGGCCGCCCAGCCCTCACTGCTTGACCAGCTCCACGCGCCGGTTCTTCGCCTTGCCGCCCTCGGTGTCGTTGGAGGCCACCGGCGCGAGGGAGGCCACGCCGTGAGCCTTGAGGCGCGCCGCGGCGATCCCGTACTTTCCGGTCAGCGCCTTCACCACCGAGGCCGCGCGGCCCTTGGACAGCTTCAGGTTGGCGTCGAGGGAGCCCACGCTGTCCGTGTGTCCGACGATGTGCACCTTCAGGGCCGGGGCGCTCTTGAGGAGCTTGGCGATCTCCGTGAGGGCAGCGCCGGACTCCGGCTTGAGCTCTGTCTTGTTGGTGTCGAAGTAGATGCCGTACACGGCCACGCGGCCGCTGGCGTCGAGGTCCCGGCCCATGGCGGCGGCGTCGGCCACGACCTCCTGCTTCATGGCGCCTCGCTCCACGATGGTCTGCCGGTAGAGGGTCGGGAAGGCCCTGACCTCGACCCAGATCTCCTTGCCGTCCTTCTGCAGGACGATGGTGGAGACCCTGTTGAAGTTGTCGTCGAAGACGACCTTGCCGCCGATCTTCTGCAGGGCGGCCCCGAGGTTCCTGCGGATGGTCAGCTCTCCGGGCTGCGGCGCTCCCTTGTCGAGGTTGTACTGGATATAGGTCTTGCGCCCCTCGATGCTCACCGGCTTCTTGTCCTGGCCGATGAAGCGCTGGCTGTCGAACTCGGTCGTCTTGTAGTCGACGATGTGGAAGCTGGGCATCCTCGAGATCAGGGGGTGATCCTTGCTCCCTTTGCGGTCCGGCTCGGCGAGGGCGAGCCCCGAGCTCACCAGGACGGAGCACAGACCGAGGACTGCGGCGGTGCGGCTCTTCATGCTGCGGCCTCCAGAGTTGATTGGCGATAGTACCTCAGGGCGCGGCCTCCCGCAGTCGTGGAACGCGGGCCGCAGGGGCACAGCGACACGGCCGGACTGGCGCGCCGGCGTCTCAGCTCACCTCGGCGAACCGCTGGCGCAGGAGCCGCGCGGCCTTCGATCTGGGCCGGATGGTGTTGGCCCCCAGCTCGGGGTTGCCGAAGATGCCGCTCAGCTTGCGCAGGCGGCCGAGGTGCGGCGCGCGGGCGAGCGCCAGGGCGCCTGGCTCGCCGAGCCCGTTCTGGGAGAGCTCGAGCTCCTCGAGGTCGCCCAGCAGCGGCGAGCCGAGCAGCTCCTCGAGGCCCTTGTCGCCGAGGCCGAGCCGGGCGAGCCCGAGCTTCCTCAGCCGCGGGAAGAAGGACGCGGCGCCGAGGCGCTCGAGGCCCTGGCAGGTCACGTTGGTGCCGGAGAGGTCGAGCTCGCTGAGCGCGTCGAGGTGCTCCGCGGCGGCGAGGATCGCGGCGCAGGCGTCGTCGAAGCGCCAGTTGACCGAGAGGTCGAGGGCCTGGAGGTTGCAGAGGTTCGCGGAGTGGAGCAGCGGCGCCTGACGCACCCCGAGGAGGGTCGCCGCGAGGCTGAGCGAGCGGAGCGCGCGGAGGGGCTCGAGCTCGGCGAGGCGGAGCAGGCGCCCGGGCGAGCGCGCGGTGACCTTGACGTGGAGGAGCGGCGTCTCGGCGAGGATCGCGGCGAGGCCGGCCGCGATCTTCTCGCTGTCGGCCTCGACCGCCTCGACGAACCCGCGGCTGAAGCGCCAGGCGTTGATGAAGGGCCGGATGGGGGCGAGCCAGGTCTTCTGGTGCCTCTTGAGGAGCCGCGCGGCGTGGGCTTCGAGCTCCTCGCGCGTGGCGTGCTCGCCGGCGAGCACGCGGGCGAGCCAGAGACGGTTGCCCCCGACGGCGGGGCGGCCGAGCGCGCACTGGACGTGGATGAACTCGCCGCGGGGATCACCTCGCTCGAGGAGGAAGTCGGCGTAGACCAGCCGGGCGGCCTCGTCCTCGGGGGAGGCCAGGATGGCGGCCAGGAGCTCTTGTTCG
>JAKLHH010000228.1 GCA_022710245.1 Myxococcota bacterium | reverse complement strand
GCCTCGGGCGTCGATCTCCTCGGCGCGCTGCAGGCGCGCCTGCAAGGGGGGCACGAGGCTGCGGCGCCTGCCTCGCCCGCCCCCTCCACCGCCGCCCCGCATCCCCCGCGGCCTGTTCCGGCGCGCTGAGGAGGAGCGAGTGAGCCCGGAGCAGCCCCTCGCAGGGAGGCCCGCCCCACCTGCCCCGGGCGGGCCTGGCGGTCCGTCGCGGGCCGGAGCGGGCCCGGCGCGTCCGGTCGGCCCCGGAGCGCTGCGCCCGGGCGGCGCGGTGCCGCCCCGCGGTGCGCCAGGCGGTGGGCGCTCCCGACGCCGGGGCTGGGCGGTCCTCTGGAGCCTGCTCGTCTGTGTGCTGCTCCTCCTCGGCTTCACGCTGAGCAGCAGCCTCGCCGGTCAGATCGGCACCAGCCGCTGGTGGCTGCTAGCGGCCGGGCTCGGCTTCAGCGTGCTCCTCCCGGTGCTGCTCGCCTCCTGGGTGCGCGCGCTGAGGCGCGGGCGGGGGGCGCGGACGACGCGGCCGAGCTCGCTCCAGGCCATCGCCCTCGTCAACGCGCTGCTCCTCCTCGGCGCCGGGCTGCTGGCGCCGGGCACCACGCGGGTCGCGCTCGGTCGCCACGGCTCCTGGTGGGTCGAGGCGATCAGCCGCGGGCTCGGAGGTGACCCGAAGAACGCCGCGGTGCGTGGCACGGGCGAGGTGCTCCGCTGGCTGGGCGCGCTCCTGCCGGGCCAAGGCGAGGCTGGTCCGGCGCTGACCGCCTCCGACGGCGGCACGGCCCGGCGAGGGGATGGGGGCCCGGCGCAGCCGCCTGGCGCTGCCGACGCAGGCCGCCCGCCGGATCTCCGGGCTCTCCCGCGCGACGCCACGGCCATGGTCGGCGGCGAGGTGCGGGTCTCCTTCGAGCGGCGGGGCAGCGGCGTCGTGGTGCCGGTGTCGCTTCAGGGCCCCGGCGGGCGGGTCGAGGCGAAGATGCTCTTCGACACCGGCGCCAGCTTCACGACCCTCAACGAGGCCACGCTGCGGCGCCTCGGCCTCGTGGTCGCGCCCGAGGACCCCACGATCGAGACGCAGACCGCGAACGGGCTCGTCCGGCGCAGCCTGGTGGTGATCGACGGGGTCTCCGTCGGCCGCGCGACGGTCGACGGCGGCGTGGCGGTGGCGGCCTGCGACCCGTGCGCGAGCGGCGAGGTGGTGGGGCTCCTCGGGCTCAACTTCTCGGGCCACTTCCGCTTCACCCTCGACCACGCGGCCGGGCAGCTGGTGCTCGCCGCCAGGCAGGGCCCGATCGACCACCTCGCCGACATCCTGCCCTTCGTCGATCTCAGCGAGGCGAAGGGGTCCTGGCGGGGTCCGCTCCTCACCGTCGACGTCACCGTGCGGAGTCGGGCGCCGCGGGGGCTGCGTGACGTGAAGGTCGCGGCGGTGGTCAAGGCCGAGGGCCGCGAGGGGCGCATCTCGGGCGAGGCGAAGCAGGTCCCGGCGCGAGGCAGCACGCTGCTCAAGCTGCAGGGGCTGCCGCCGGTGAGGGCGCCGAGCTTCACGCTGCGGCTGGAGAGCGCGGCGTGGTGAGGCTGGAGAGCGCGTGGTGAGGCGGCTGGAGAGCGCGGCGTGGAGAGCGCGGCGTGGAGAGCGCGGCTGGAGAGCGCGGCGTGGTGAGGCGGCTGGAGAGCGCGGCGTGGTGAGGCGGCTGGAGAGCGCGGCGTGGTGAGCCGCCTTGATCGCCGAGCGATCAGCTGATCACGAGCGTCGGCGTGGCAGCACGAGCGTGAGCTCGGAGGGGTGGCGATCGATCATGAGCTGCTGGCTGTAGCCGAGCGTCCTCCGCCGGTGCGCGCCGTCTGACCAGATCATCCCCTGGCGGATGCGGCTGACGAGGACCAGCGCGTGCTCCGGCGTCACCCGCCCCCGCGGCGTCCCCGGTCGGGGTGCGCCGGGGCGACGGTAGGGCTCGCGGATCAGGTACTGCAGGTCGCGTGACGAGGGCGGCAGGACCGCGCCGCCGGCCGAGTGGATCGCCGCGGTGGAGCCCATCGCCGTCGAGACCCAGATCCCCGAGCCGCGGCAGGGGCGGAACTCGGCGCCGTCGTAGCCGGAGTGGCTGGCCGCCGCCTGCTCGGCGGGCACCAGCGCCAGATCGAAGCGTGAGAGGCCGGCGGGGCAGGCGTGGGCGACGAGGACGTCGTTGAGCGTCGGCCCGAGCACCTCCTCGCCGTCGACGCGGACCCGGATGCGCGTGACCCGGCGCGGCCGCAGCCGCCCCGCGGCGAGCTCGTCGAGGAGCCGCGGCAGCGTGGCGGCGTCCGCGGCGCAGAGCGCGCCCACGCTCCGCTCCGGATCGGAGTTGACGCCGAGGAGCGGCGTCCCGTCGACGATGCGGTGCGAGATGTCGAGGAGCGTTCCGTCGCCGCCGACGCTGAGCACGAGATCAAAGGCCCGGGTGGAGCGGACGTGGGCACGCCAGCGCACGACGGCCTCGACGCCGCGCTGCTCGAGGACCTGCAGGGTCGCGTCCAGCGCTGCCCGGTTCGCGTCGTGGCTCTGCCGCAGCGCGAGCGCGACCGAGTCGCGGCGCCGGAGCGCCCGCTTGACCGAGTGCTCGGCGTGCTCCTCCACGTAGATCTGGTAGAGGCTCTTGCGGTAGATGACAAGCACTCGCTGGAGCTTCATCGCTTGCTCCCGAGGAGCTCGAGCTGCTCTCCGAGCTTCATCGCTTGCTCCCGAGGAGGTCGAGCTGCTCACCGTCGAACGCGCGGCCGCGCTGGCGCTCGGTGCGCTCGCGCCGCTTCACCGGCAGGTCGAGCTGCTCCGCGGGGCGGACCGGCCGGGCGCCGGCGCGGATGCGGTGGATCTCGCGCAGCACCGACCAGTCCCAGGAGTCTCGCGTCTCGGGCGGGAGCTGCCCGTGCCGCTCGAAGTAGGCGCGCACGAAGCGGGCGGTCTCCCGGTTCGCGTACCCCCCGCCCCGGATCGGGCCGAGCTCGGCCTCGAACTGCTCGACGATCGCCCGGTAGCGCAGGTCACGCTCCACCTTGGCGACGATCGAGGCGGCGGAGACGCAGGGGTAGGTCTCGTCGGCGCGATCGAGGGCGTGGAGCTGCGGGTAGCGCTCCCGGAGCGGGCCAAAGAGCCGCTCGCCGTCGGCGAGGATGCGCCGCGCCCCGGGCCCGGAGCTGATGATCGCCTCGGCGAGCTCCTGCTCGAGGAGGTTGAGCTCTCCCAGCCGGACCCGGCGGGCGACCTCCGCGGCGTCCACGCAGAGCACTGTCACCTGCACCGCGACCGCGCGGATCTGGGCGGCGAGCTGGCCGCGCCGCCGCTGGGCGCTGGCCGAGCTGCCGAAGGCCTTGGAGTCCCGCACGCCGAGGTCGAGGAGCTTGCTCTGGTGGGCCGGCCGGACCCAGACCCCGCCCATGACGAGCGGGCCGATCACCGGACCTCTCCCCGCCTCGTCGATGCCGAGCAGCATGTGTTCGCTCTGACGTCTCCGGAGCAGCCAGCGCTGCCCCTGCCGGGCTCGCCCTCCCCGGCGCTGGCCACTTGGTCGCGGCAGCTGCCCGCGACTGCCCGCCGTGCGGGGCGCCGCTCCCTGCACGCAGCATAAGCGAGCACCTGGCTGGCGGTCCAGCGGGCAGCGGAGCTCGCCGCGCTCCCCATCCCGTCCCTCAGCTCAGCTCCCTGGCGGCTCGCCGCCCGCTGGCGCGGGCCGCAGCTGCTCCAGGTGGCGGAGCGGCGCGACCACCCGGTGCTCCAGCTCGAGGCGCTGCAGCCGGCGCTCCTGGCGGAGAGCCCGGAGCTGGCGGGCGAGCGCGGCGGCCGCGCCCTCGTACCAGGCGCCGAGCGGCGTCAGCAGCTCGCGCTCGAGATCGACGGCGTCGAGGCTGAGCGCCTCGTAGATCGGCTCCAGCGCGAGGTCGATCCGGGGCAGCCGGTAGGAGAAGAAGTGGTCGACGCGGCCGCCGAGGAGGTAGCCCCGCGCGAACGCCGTGTAGCGCGTGTAGACCTGCTCCTCGAGCAGCGCGAGCCGCTCCTCGACGAGCTGCCCGAGCGACCCGGGCGGCAGCCGAGGCAGCGTGGGCGGCGCCTCTGCGAGTCGCTCCTCGAGCCGCCGCGCAGCGCGCTCGAGCAGCGCGGTCATCCGCTCGCGCGAGGCCTCGGTCATCCCGCGCAGGCCGCTCTGCAGGAGCTCGATCAAGAAGTCGCGGTCGGCGCTCGAGGCGCGGTGCTCGCCGAGCGCCCAGCGGCGAGGACGGACAAAGTCGAGGACCTCCTCGGCGCCGCGACGGTAGACCGCCTGGAGCGCGAGCTGCAACGCTCGACGCTCGTCCTCCATGGCGCTCGCCGGCAGCAGCGCCTCTACCTCGCGCGCGAGGTCGTCGAGCGCAGCCGCCGCGCGGTCCACCTGCTCGAGGGCCGCGCGCGCCTGCGTGCTCGCCTGCTGTAGCACCCCGGCGAGCCGGCGCTGCGCCGCCTCGCGCTTGATCGCGCGGCCGCGGGCGAAGAGCCGCTCCTCGAGCAGGGCGCGCAGCGCGGGGAAGCGGCTCGCCGTCAGCGCCTCCTGGCTCCCTTCGAGGAGCGCCTCCAGGGCCTGCCGCGCCGAGACCGGGACGATCGCCTCGGTGAGCTCGCCGAACGCGGCCCGGAGGTGGCCCTCGATCTGCGCCAGCTCCTCCGGGGTGAGCCGCTCGATCTTGTTCAGCACGCCGATCGTCTTCAGCCGGTGCTGTCCGATCACCTCGAGGGCTTGCTCCTCGGTCTGCTTGCCTGCCTGGTGCGCGGAGAAGAGCCAGATCACCGCGTCGGCCTCCGCCATGTACTCGCGGGCGGTCTCCTCGTGCTCGTCGATCATCGAGTTGAGGCCGGGCGTGTCGACGACGTTGACCCGGAGCAGCTCCTCCGACGGGAAGAGCAGCTCGACCAGCCGGATCTCCCGCGCGCGGCCCCGGTCGAGCCCGGTGAGGAAGGCTTCGACCTCCGACCACTCGAGGACCTGCTCGCGGTCGTCGCGCCAGATGACGCGGGCGGCGCGGCGGGCGCCGTACTTGAGCACGTTGATGGTGGCGGTGGTGGGGACGACCCCCATCGGCGCCACCCGCTCGCCGATCAGCGCGTTGACGAAGGTCGACTTGCCGCTGTTGAACTCACCCATCACCGTGACGAGGAGCGGCCGGTCGAAGATCTCCTTGATCCGGGCGACCTCGCCGGCGAGCCCGGTCAGCGTCGGCTCGCCGAGGAAGAGCTCGTGCGCGCGCCGGATCACCGGGTAGAGGTCGGCGCCGTCCCCGGGGAGCTGGTCGAGCCGGGCGAGGCCCCGGTGTGCCCGCGCGAGGAGCGCCTCGGCGCGGCGGCTCCCCGGACGGAGCCTGAGCGCCGCCGCCAGATCGACGGCGGCCTCCGCGTGGGCGGCGGCGCCGAGGTGCAGGAGGCCGCGGCCGAGCCTGCCGGCGAAGGTCTCGCGCTCGCCGAGCGAGCGAGCGAGGAGCGCCTGGGCCTCCGCGCGCCTCGCCTCGTCGGGGCCGGTCGGCGTGGGCGCGCCGGAGAGGCCGCTCGGGTCGCCCGGCGCGGTGGCGAGGAGCGCGATGGCCCGGGCGGCGAGCCCGAGCGGGTCCTCGGGGCTGCGCTCGAGCAGGCGGTCGGCGTCGGCGCCGAGCTCGGGCGCGCGCTCGAACTCCAGCTCCAGCTCGAGGAGCTCGCCGAGCAGCTCCCGCGAGCCCTCGCCGAGGCCCTCGGCCGAGCGGAGGTGGCGGATCGCCGAGAGCGGGTCGCCCGCGCCGGCGTGGACGCGACCGAGGAGCAGGTGCGCCTCGCCGCAGCGCGGGTCGTCGCCGAGCGCGCGGAGCAGCTCGTCGCGGGCCTGGGCGGGCTGCCGGAGCTCGAGCAGCGCCCGGGCCAGCGCGCAGCGCGCAGCCGCCGCGCGCGGGCCGCCGCGCCCCTCGCGCTCGCCGGCCCCCACCTCCTGGAGCAGCCGCACCGCCGCGAGGCGTGCCTCCTCGGCGCGGCCGAGGTCGAGGAGCACGCGCGAGAGGAGCAGGCCGACCTCGGGGTCGAGCGGCACCGCGCTCGCGCCGCGCGCGAGGGAGGCCTGCGCCAGGGCGAGGTCGCCGGCCCGGTACTGAGCGATCCCGAGGCGCCCGATCAGGCGCAGGTCTTCGCCGCGCGCGACGGCCGCGGCCTTGCGCAGCTCGCGCACCGCATGATCGTAGTCGCCATGGGCGAGGTGCAGCTCGCCGAGGCCAGCGAAGACCTGGTCGAGGAGGCTCTCGTCGACGCGCACCTGCAGCGCCTGCTTGTAGCTCTGCGCGGCGGCGGCGTCCTGGCCGGCGCCGCGCTGCGCCTCCGCCAGCGCCACCAGCACCGCGAACTCCTCGGGCCTGAGCGCGCGCGCCCTCTCCAGGCTGGCGACGGCGGCCGCCGGCTGCCCGGAGCGGAGCTGGGCCAGCCCGAGGAGGTGCCAGCCGCGCGCCGAGGCCGCGTCCTTGGTGACCAGCTCTCCGAGCTCCCGCTCGGCCTCGCGGTAGGCGCCCGCGTCGAGCGCGCGGGTGCCCCGCTGCAGCTGCTCGCGCAGCTCCTCGGGCCCGGCGAGGTCGTCGACGACGTCCTTGATCCGCTGGCTGAGGCGCTCGAGGATGCCCATGCGCGAGCCGCCGCAGCTCAGCCCTGCCAGAGCGCGGCGCGGAGCCGCGTCAGCTCGTCCTCGACCTTGCCGAGGCGGGCGAGCTGCCCCTGCAGCGCCTCGTCGGCGACGTGGGCGTCGGTCTGCCGGCCCTGCCGCTCGGCGAGCGCCTGGTCGAGGACCTCGGAGATGCCCCGGTGCAGCGTCTCGCCGGCGCTCTCCACGAACTCGCTCAGGCGCTCGGCGAACTGGTCGGCGATCGCCTCGAAGCGCGGCCTGATCGCCTCGCCCGCCTTGCGCACCACCTCGGGGCCGTGCTGCCGGGCCTGCTCCTTGATCCGCGCGCCGACCTTCTCGCGCAGCACCACCGCGAGCACCGGCGCCGCCAGCGTGAGGAGCCCGCCGACGAAGGCGTTGACGAAGAGGAAGACCGTGGTGCCGAGCGCGCCGAGCGCGAAGACGCCGGCGTCGTAGGTGAGGGTGTCGACCTCGAGGTCGACGCGCGTCTCCGTCGGGCCGAAGCCGGCGGTGAGCGCCTCCATCACCGTGCGCACGTTCTGGTTGGTGATCTGGATGATCTCCTCGGCGAGGTGCTCGAGGAGCTCGGCCGTCTTGTCGCCCTCGGCCTCGGCCCACTCCTTGAACTTGTCCTGGATGAAGAACTGGAGGTACTTCTTCACGTCCGCCGAGTCGGCCTTGTCGACCTCCTTCGGGATCGCCTCGCAGAACGCGTCGACGAAGAGCCTGAGGTCGTGGCGCACGGTGGCCTTCACCGCCTCGGCGCCGTTCTTGATGCGAGCCTGGTTCTCGCGCAGGGTCTGCTGGCTCCCCTCCAGGTGCCGGCGCACCTCGGCGACGCGGCGGCTGAGCTCCTCGAGGCCGAGCGTCAGGCTGGCGCGCTTGACGCCCAGGTTCGACTGCAGGTAGGAGACGGTCCGCAGGCCGTCGCCGACCGCGTTGTCGAGGAGGATGCGGCCGCGCTGCTCCTCCAGGTACTGGCGGAGGAAGGCGAGGAACGGCTCCATCCCGCTCTCCGCGACCTGCTGCTCCAGGTAGAGCCGCGGGCTGATCGCGAAGAGCACCGGGTCCTCGACCAGCTCGGCGAGGTGCTCGGCGGCGAAGGCGGTCGCCTGCTGCAGCTCCTCGCCGCGGAGCAGGTCGGCCTTGCCGAGGACGAAGATCAGCTTCTCGCGGCTGCGGCGGAGGAGCTTCTGCTGGATGAAGAGCCGCTCGCTCCGCTTCAGCACCTGGGTGCTGTCGAGGAGGAAGATCACCGCGTCGGCGCGCGGGATGTAGCTGTAGGTGATCTCGGCGCGCGCCTCGTTGATGTCGTTGACCCCCGGGGTGTCGACCAGCGTCACCCGGTCGCGCAGGATCTCGGCCGGGTAGGCGAGCTCCACGTAGCGGGTCTGCTCGGTGTGCTCGCCGTCGAGGGTGACGTAGTCGGAGAGCTGCCCGGGGTCGATCTCGAGGACGCCGCCGTCGCGCAGGATCGCGCGCGCGCGCGGCGCCTCGCCCCAGACGATGTGGTTGATGGTGGCGGTGGTCGGTGTGATCCCGGCGGGGAGCAGCGGCTTGCCGAGGAGCGCGTTCACGAAGGTGGTCTTGCCGTGGTTGAACTCCCCCAGCACCACCAGGTTGAAGCGCTCGTCGGCGAGCTTGGGCAGGCGCACGGCCTCGATGTCCACGCGCAGCGAGCGCATCCCCAGGTCGCCGGCGATCGCCGCCAGGTCGCGGAGCGCGCGGGAGACCTCTTCCTTGTGCTGGCGGTGCCGTTCGCTGGTCAGCATCTCAGGCCTCCTGCTCCTTGCCGCTCTTGCCGAAGAGGGAGACGAGGCGCTTCACCTGCGCGTCGCACCAGGCCAGGCTCTTGCCCTCGTCGTCGCGCGGCTTCTTGCCGCTCGCCTTCAGGAAGTAGTGGGTCTCGGCGAAGAGGCGCAGCGCCTGCACGCGCTTCGGCAGGTACGGGTGCGTCTGGAAGGCCTCGACCACCGGCCCCGCCCCCTGACGGCACTCCTCGAGCTGCTTCAGGTACTCGGCGAGGTCGAGCTGCTCGGCGAGCGTCTTCGAGCCGAGCGCGAGCTTGGCGAGCGCGGTGAGCGAGGGCGAGAGCTCGCCGCTGCAGAGGAGGCCGGCGCGGTCGCAGGTCAGCTCCGCGCGGCGCGTCCAGGAGCGCAGCGCGAGCACCGCCGGCGTCACGACCCAGCGCAGGAAGAAGTTCGCCGAGGTGGTGAGGTAGTAGAGCGCCGTCATGTAGACGACGTGGTTGTTCTGGATGTGGCCGCACTCGTGCCCGATCACGAAGCGGAGCTCCTCGGGGCTCAGGTGGTCGACGAGCGCGCCGTTGAGGACCAGATAGGCGTCCTGGTTGGTGCCGAAGGTGTGGGCGCCGAGCTCGCCGATCTCCGGGGCCACGTAGACCGTCGGGATGGCGATCTGCAGCCGCTCGGCGCAGGCCACCACGCTCCGGTAGAGCTCGGGGAAC
>JAKLHH010000227.1 GCA_022710245.1 Myxococcota bacterium | reverse complement strand
TGGGTGAGGAAGTTCGCCAGCCAGGGGACCCGCGAGCCGAGGCGCGCCCACCAGTAGATGAGCCCGAAGGCGTAGGCGCTGCGCGGGCGCAGCCGCCCCTTGTAGTAGTGGGAGAGGAACTCCGCCTTGTAGGTGGCCATGTCGACGTTGACCGGGCAGTCGCCCTTGCACCCCTTGCAGGCGAGGCAGAGGTCGAGCGCCTCGCGCACCGCCTCGCTCTTCCAGCCGTCCGTGATGACCTCGCCGCGCATCATCTCGAAGAGGAGGTGGGCGCGGCCGCGGGTGGAGTGCATCTCCTCGCGCGTCACCATGTAGCTCGGGCACATGGTGCCCCCGTCCGTGCGCCGGCACTCGCCGACGCCCACGCAGCGCAGCGCCGCGCGCGAGAACTTGCCCTGGTCGCCGCCGTAGTGGAACCGCGTCGCCGGCTCCCAGGGGTGGTAGTCGGCGCCGAGGCGCAGGTCGGCGGTGCGCGGGCGCGCGTCGACGACCTTGCCGGGGTTCAGCTTCCACTCGGGGTCCCAGATCCGCTTGAAGCGACGGAACGCCTCCATCAGCTCGGGGCCGTACATCTTCTCCAGCAGGTCGCCGCGGGCCTGACCGTCGCCGTGCTCGCCGGAGATCGAGCCGCCATGCCGCAGGACGAGGTCGGCGGCCTCGTCGGTGAACGCGCGGAACTGCTCGACCCCCTCGGCGGTGGTGAGCCGGAAGGGGATGCGGCAGTGGATACAGCCCTGGCCCAGGTGACCGTAGAGCGAGGCCTCGAGCCCGTAGCGCTCGAAGAGCTGGTGGAGGCCGCGCAGGTAGTGCCCGACCTGGTCGACCGGCACCGCGGAGTCCTCCCAGCCGGGCCAGGTGTCGGGGTGGCCGGGGACGAACGCCGTCGCGCCGAGGCCTGCCTCGCGGAGCTTCCAGATCTTGTGCTGCAGGTCGGGGTCGTCGATGACGCGCAGGTGCGGGTGGCCGCGCCGTCGCATGGCCTCCGCGGCGTCCTCTGCGCGGCCGCGCGCGTCCTCGCGCGTCTCGCCGCCGAGCTCGACCACCAGCCAGCCCTCGCCCTCGGGGAGCAGGCGCTCGTCGCCGCGGTGGAGGCCCTTGTCGTGCATGTACTGGATGAGGAGGCGGTCGATCCCCTCGCAGGCGATCGGGCGCAGCTCGCGCAGCTCGGGGACGTGATCGCCGGCCTCGTAGACGCTCGGGTAGCCGAGGATGAGGAGCGCGCGGTGCGGGGGCTCGCGGACCAGGCTCAGCGTCGCCTCCAGGGTCAGCGCGCAGGTGCTCTCGGAGCCGACCAGCGCCCGCGCCAGGTTGAAGCCCTCCTCGGGGAGCAGCGCGGGGAGGTTGTAGCCTGAGACGCGGCGCGGGATGGCCGGGTAGCGCCCGCGGACGAGCGGCGCGACCTCGTCGCGGAGCTGGCGGAGCGCCGCGTAGAGCTCGCCCCGGCGACCGCCGGCGGCGATGATGCGGCCCAGCTCCTCGTCGCTGGTGGGGCCGACCGTGAGCCGCAGCCCGTCGTAGGTGAGCACCTCGAGCTGCTCGGTGTTCTGGTCGGTGCGAGCACCCGGCCCGTAGAACTCCGAGAGGACCGAGTGCACCCCGCAGGAGTTGTTGCCCAGCATGCCGCCGAGCGTGCAGTGGTCGTGGGTCGCGGGGTCGGGGCCGAAGGTGAGCCCCTGCGCTCGCGCGTGGTGGCGGAGGTGGTCGAGCACCGTCCCGGGCTGGACGCGCGCGCGGCGGTGCTCGGCGTCGATCTCGAGACCGCGTTCAGGTACTTGGAGAAGTCGATCACGACGGCGACGTTGCAGCACTGCCCGGCGAGGCTGGTCCCGCCGCCGCGGGCGAGGATGGGGACGCCGTGCTCGCGGCAGACGGCGACCGCCTGGACCACGTCATCGATCGAGCGCGGGACCACGACCCCGAGCGGCGTCTGCCGGTAGTTGGAGCCGTCCGTCGCGTAGAGCGCGCGGCTGCCCGCGTTGAAGCGGACCTCGCCGGCGATCGCCTCGCGCAGCGCGCGCGCCAGCCGGATCGCCTCCGGGTTGACGTGCTCGCCCCGGCCCTGGCCGGCTCCGTTCCCCTGCTCCCTCCCCATCGCTCGCTCCTGCTCAGACGGCGAACCGCTCGGCCGCGTCCGCGCGCAGGCTGAGCCCGTTGCCCGGCTGCCCCAGGTCCGGCCACAGCGCGCCGGCGCGCGTCGCGGGCAGGCCGTCGAGGACCAGGCGCTCCACCCGCTGGTGGTCCCAGAAGTACTCGACGTGGATCAGGCGCCCGAGCGCGCAGGCCGGGTGCAGGTGCAGCGCCGGCGCTGTGTGCGTCGTCTCGTCCCAGGCGATGGTGCCGTCGGCCTCGGGCCCGTCGGTCGGGACCTGCAGCACGTGCGCGTCCAGTCGCTCGATGACTCTCGCCATGGGGTCCAGGGCTGCAAGAAGAAGACCACCCCGGCACCAGGCGGCCACGAGCGGTCTCTCTCGCCGCGAGGCTTTTCGCGGAGCCAGGCTGACTATTCCCCGCCGTCGACCGGCTCGCCGGGGTAACCGAGGCGCCCGTCCTCGACGCGCGCCGACGGGGTGAGCCGGTGGGGCCGCGCGTCGGAGACGCTGAGCAGGTGGTGCACCTCGACGCCGCGGACGGTGGCCGCGTCGGCGATCAGTGAGCGGTGGCAGCGCCAGGGCACCGCCTCGGCGCAGAGGACCGCGGTGGGGCGCTCCGCGGCGAGCGCGAGGAGCTGGTCGAGCGCCCGCGCGAAGTCGGGGGTCTCCATGTGGTCCGCGAAGCCGCGGAAGCCGTCGTTCCGCCAGGCCGTGTTGCGCGAGTCGGGTCGCGGGCGGCGCAGGCCGCCCAGCGCGCGCAGGTGCTCGTAGGCGATGCCGCCGGCGGCGAGGGACGCGCGCAGCACGGAGCTCTCGAACTGCGGGTTACGCCGCGAGCGCGGCACCATGCGCACGTCGACGACGCGCTGGACGCCGTGCGCGCGCAGCAGCTCGAGCAGCTCGTCGGCGCTGCGGGTGGAGTGGCCGACGGTGAAGAGCACCATGGAGTGATCGTGCCCGCCGCGGCGCGCCAGCGCCAGAGCGAGGCCGACGGAGGATGACCGCGATCGTGCTGTCACGTTGCCGCCTGGGCGCCCAGCACGAATACTTGATCAGAGGCAGAGCGGGGGAGGCTGGGTTGAGGGAGGGTGTGAAGCGCAGCGGACTGGCCCGGATCGGCCTCGCCCTGCTACGCACCCTCGGCGAAGTGCGCCGCGACGAGGCCGTCACCACCGTCCTGCTCTCGCTGCTCGGCTTCCTCCTGCTGACGGTGACCTACGTCATCAAGGTGCTGCGCGAGGCGCTGATCCTCTCCGGCGGCGGCGCCGAGGTGAAGAGCTACGCGGCGGCGATGCAGATCGTGCTGCTCACGCTGCTCGCCTGGGGCTACAGCTACCTCGCGGTCCGCCTCAACCGCGCGGTGCTGATCGGCGCGGTGAACCTCTTCTTCATCGGCAACCTCCTGCTCTTCTTCGCGCTCGGCACCACGGGCGTGCCGGTCGGCATCCCCTTCTTCCTCTGGGCCGGCATCTTCAACGTCACCACCCTCGCGCAGTACTGGTCCCTGGCCAGCGACGTCTTCAGCCACGAGCAGGGGAAGCGGCTCTTCGGCATCGTCGGGGTGGGCGGCTCCCTCGGCGCGGTGCTCGGCGCCCGGCTGGCGGGCTGGCTCTTCGCGCCGCTCGGGCCCTGGCTGCTGATGCTCGCCAGCGGCGGGATCCTCCTCGCCTGCCTCGGCCTCGTGGTCCTCGTGCACCGCCGTGAGCGCGTGACCCCGGTGGCCAGCCTGCCGGTCGCCACCGGCGAGCCGCTGCAGCGGCTGCTCGCGGACCGCTACCTGCTGCTGCTCGCGGCCTTCACCCTGCTGATCAACTGGATCAGCACCAACGGCGAGTACATCCTCGACCGCCAGCTCCTGCAGTCGGCCCGCCTCGCCTCAGCCAACCACGTCGGCCCGCTGGCCGAGTACGTCGCCGCCTTCCGGGCGCGGTTCTTCAGCTGGGTGAACCTCGCCAGCCTGCTCGCCCAGTGCTTCCTCGTCTCCCGCCTCATGCAGCGCCTCGGCCTGCGGGTCGCGCTCTTCCTCACCCCGCTGATCTGGCTCGGCGGCTATCTCTCGATGGCCGCGCTGCCGACGCTGACCATCATCGCCACAGCCAAGGGGGCGCAGAACAGCGCCGAGTACTCGCTGCAGAACACCGCTCGCCACGCGCTCTTCCTGGTCACCTCGCGAGAGGAGAAGTACTCGGCGAAGACCGTCATCGACACCCTCTTCTGGCGGAGCGGCGACGTGCTCGCCGCGGGCGTGGTCTGGGTGGGGCGGCTGCTCCTGCTGGGGACGCTCCACTTCGTCGGGATCAACCTGGGGCTGATCCTGCTGCTGCTGGTGGTCGTCGGCATCACCTCGCGCTACTACGACCGGCGCCTGCACCGCCACCAGGCCGAGACGTCGGGTGACGCCTGAGCTCAGAAGGTGCCGGACACGCTCAGCCCGCCCCCGGTCAGCGCGCCGCCGACGCCGCGGCTCACGGTCGGTGTCAGGCGAGTGCCCCCGGGCTCGCCGCTGCCGAAGAGGAGCCGGCTGAAGAAGTTGCCGCGCGTGTGGAGGTAGGGGACCAGCAGTCCGATGCTGCTGCCCACCGCGGCGCCGATGAGGACGTCGCTCCAGAAGTGCCTGCCTGCCTCGACGCGCAGGAACCCGGTCGCCGCGGCGAGCGCGTGGGTGCCGATCCAGACGGGCACGATCAGCTTGCTCCCCGGGTGCCGCAGGGTGAAGAGGTACGAGTAGGAGGTGGCCATCGAGAAGGCGGCGGCGGTGTGGCCGGAGAAGAAGGAGTGGCCGGAGTCGCTGTCGGCGCTCGCGGCGTGCGCCGGATCGAAGACGTAGGGGCGCGGCCGCGAGACGCTGACCTTGACCACGTTGGTGACCAGCGAGGTGAGGGCGTAGGTCTCGAGGAGCACCAGCGCGTCCTTGAGGAAGCCGCGGTAGCCATCGGGCGGGCGCGAGGCGGCGGTGTCGATCAGGCCCGCGAGGATGGGCAGGGCGATGCTGGTCGCCATCAGCACCGTCGAGGCGGTGTCGGCGCCGGGCGACCAGTTGCCGATCACCGAGCGGTCCATGCCGTTCACGCTCTCGGCGCGGAGCAGCGCCGAGTTGGCCGGGGCCGACCCGAGCAGCGCCGGGAGCAGGTTGGAGGCGAGGCCGGCCGCGGTGAGCGAGAGGTCGACCGGCAGGCTGATGGAGAAGGGGCTCGGCTGGGGCGAGCCCGGCCGCGCGGCCTCGCGCATCGAGAGCGAGGTCGGCGGCTCGGCGGCGTGGGCGAGGGTGCCGCCGAGGACGACCGCGGCGCAGAGGCCGCGAGAGCAGAGACGGGTGAACACGAGAGCACGCAGTCCTTTCACCGGCGTCGGGCGCCGGGGAGCTGTCCGTGGCAGGACGGTTCTCCGGGCTGCGTCAGGGGTGGTGGCAGGGGCGCGAGTGGAGGCGGAGCAGCGCGCGAGGAGGCGGAGCAGCCGGGCGGCGCATTCTCCGCGATCACCCCGGTGATTACAACGGCGCCGCAGCTTTTTGACGTGGACGGCAGCGCGCCCGGGCGCGACCTGCGCCGCCCCCGCTCAGCGTGGGAGGCCGAGCGTGCGGACGAGCAGGAGGGCGGCGGCCGCCCCGAGGAGGAAGGCGAAGAACAGCGCCGCGGAGCGGGAGCCTCGCGCGTGCTCGGGGAAGCGAACCTCGCTGAGACGGCGGCGATCGATGTCGAGGAGGAAGAGCCCGTCGACGGGGAGCACGCGGGCGTACTCGGCGAGCTGGCGGCGGGTCGCGCGGCAGGCTGGGTCCGCGGCCTGGCGGCCGGTCTTCACCTCGACGCCGTAGAGGCGACGCCCGCGCCGGGCGAGGAAGTCGATGCGGACCTCGAAGGTGCAGCGCTCGCCGTCGACGACCAGCTCGCCGGGGACCACCACCTCCTCGGCCTCCACGACGAACCCACGCTCCTCGAGGAGGCCGCGCGCGCGGGCCTGTCCCTCGGCGGCGTGGCGACAGCGCCGGCGCAGCCGCCTCCGGTGGAGCGCGCGGCGGAGCCCGAGCGCGAGCCAGGCGGAGCTCGCGGCCGCGAGGACGAGGACGGCCAGCTGGAGCTGTGGCGCGAGCCCATGCACGGCGAGGGCATCGTACCCTGGCGCGGTCGGCGGGAGTAGTTTGTTGGTCGCCGGAGCGACGAACCGCGCGGCTCAGCGGTCGCGGCGACGCGTCGTGAGCTCGGCGCTCAGGCGCCGGCGGCCGCACCTCGCACGGCCAGCGGCCGGTACGAGAAGCGCAGGTCGCCCCCCGCCGCGTCGACGATCACCTCGCCCCCGTGCTCGAGCTCGCCGAAGAGGAGCTGCTCGGAGAGCGGGCGCTTGACCTGCTCCTGGATGACCCGGTGCAGGGGCCGCGCCCCGAACTGGGGATCGTAGCCTCGCTCGGCGAGGAGCGAGCGCGCGCCGGCCGTGAGCCGGATCGTCACCCTGCGGTCCCTCAGCTGCCGCTCCAGCTCACCGACGAACTTGTCGACGATGCAGCCCATCACCTCGCGGCTGAGCGCCCGGAAGTTGATCTTCGCGTCGAGGCGGTTGCGGAACTCGGGGCTGAAGAGGCGGCGGTACTCGGCGTCGCCCTTGTCCTCGGAGGGCCGCTCGCCGAAGCCGACCAGGCGCGACTCCAGCTCGCGCGTGCCCACGTTGCTCGTCATCAGCAGGATCACGTGGCGGAAGTCCGCCTGCTGGCCGTTGTTGTCGGTCAGCGTGCCGTGGTCCATCACCTGCAGCAGCAAATTGTAGACGTCGGGGTGGGCCTTCTCGATCTCGTCGAGGAGGAGCACCGCGTAGGGCGTCTTGCGGATCGCGTCGGTGAGGAGCCCGCCCTGGTCGAAGCCGACGTAGCCGGGCGGCGCGCCGATCAGCCGCGACACCGTGTGCCGCTCCATGTACTCGCTCATGTCGAAGCGCAGGAACTGCAGCCCGAGCGCCGTCGCGAGCTGCTTGGAGAGCTCGGTCTTGCCGACGCCGGTCGGGCCGGTGAAGAGGAAGCAGCCGGTGGGGCGGTCCGGCGCGCCCAGGCCGGCGCGGGCCAGCTTGATCGCGGAGACCACCTGCGCCACGGCCTCGTCCTGGCCGAAGATCACGCGTCGCAGCTCCGCCTCGAGCCCCTGCAGCCGGCTGCGGTCGTCGCGCGAGACCCGGCGCGCCGGGATCTGCGCCATCTGCGCGAGGATCTCCTCGACCTCGCGGCTGGTGATGCGCCCGCCGTCGCGGCCAGCGAGCCGCGCGGCCGCGCCGGCCTCGTCGAGGACGTCGATGGCCTTGTCGGGGAGCCGCCGGTCTTGCAGGTAGCGGCTGGAGAGCTCGGCGGCGCGCCGCAGCGCCGCGTGCGTGTAGGTCACGCGGTGGTGCGCCTCGTAGCGCGGCCTGAGCCCCTCGAGGATCTTCAGCGTCTCCTCCAGGCTCGGCTCGCCGACGTCGATCTTCTGGAAGCGTCGCATCAGCGCGCGGTCCCGCTCCACGTGGCTGCGGTACTCCTGGTAGGTCGTCGAGCCGATGCAGCGCAGCCGGCCGCTCGCCAGCGAGGGCTTGAGGAGGTTGGAGGCGTCCAGCGCGCCGCCGCTCGCCGCGCCCGCCCCGATCACCGTGTGCAGCTCGTCGATGAAGAGGATCGCGCCGGGCTGGTCCTCGAGGGCGCGCAGCACCGCCTTCATCCGGTTCTCGAAGTCGCCCCGGTAGCGGGTCCCGGCGAGGAGCGCGCCGAGGTCGAGCGCGAAGATGGTGGAGTCCTCCAGCAGCTCGGGGACCTCGCCCCTGACGATCTTCAGCGCGAGCCCCTCGACGATCGCGGTCTTGCCCACCCCGGAGTCGCCGACGAACATCGGGTTGTTCTTCCGCCGGCGGCAGAGGATGTGCATCGCGCGCGCGAGCTCGCGGCCGCGGCCGATCAGCGGGTCGATCCCTCCCTGCACGGCGAGGCGGTTCAGGTTCACGGTGTAGGCCTGCAGCGGGTCCGAGGAGGGCGCGCCCTCCTCCTCGTCCTCGTCGGTCGGCTGCGGCCGGGGTGGGTCGGCCGGCTTGGTCAGGCTGCGGGTCTTGGAGACCCCGTGCGAGATATAGCTGACCACGTCGAGGCGCGTGATGCCCTGCTCGTCGAGGAAGTGGATCGCCCACGACTCGGACTCGCCGAACATGGCGACCAGCACGTTGTGCCCGGCGACCTCCTTGCGGCCCGAGCCCTGCACGTGCGCCTCGGCGCGCGCGAGCACGCGCTGCAGCGCGAGGGTCGGCTGGGGCATGCGCCGCCGGTCCTCGGGGACCTTCTCGACGCTGGTGGTGAGGAAGTCATCGAGCCGCCGCTTCAGCGCGGGGACGTCGCCGCCGCAGTGGCGGACCACCTCCGCGGTCGCGCGGTCGTGGAGCAGCGCGTAGAGCAGGTGCTCGAGGCCGATGAACTCGTGGCCCCGGCTGGCGGCCTCGTTGACCGCGACGCTGACGGTTATCTGCAGATCCTGGCTGAGGTTCATGGTGCCCATCCCTCGGGAGCATCCGGTGGAGCCGCTAGCGGTCGGCTGGCTCCATCGTGCACAGCAGCGGATGCCCTTGCTCGCGGGCGCGATCCAGCACCTTCCGCACCTTGGTCTCGGCCACCTCGCGGGTGTAGATGCCGCAGACCCCGGCGCCCCGGGTATGGACGTGGAGCATGATCGCCGTCGCCTCGGCGTGGGACTTGTGGAAGAGCTCGACCAGGACCTCGACCACGAACTCCATCGTGGTGTAGTCGTCGTTGTGCAGGATGACCTGGTACAGGCGCGGCGTCAGCGTCTTGCGCCGCGGCCTCAGCGAGAGTTCGCGCTCCGTCTGTCTCCTCTGCCCCGCCATCGCTCGCCGCGAGCGGCTCCGCAGTCATCAACTTGCCCCCCTCCGGATCAGATAGCAGACGGGCGCGTCGCGGCCAGCCCAAAGCCGGCGGCGAGCCCGCGCGGCCGCTAACTGGAAGTTCTCCGACGGAGATCCGCCCGCGCGACCGCTCGCTGCTTCGTCGTGGCA
>JAKLHH010000226.1 GCA_022710245.1 Myxococcota bacterium | reverse complement strand
GGCGGCGCGGTTGAGGGCGTCAGGGAGAGCGCATCACCGCGGGGCTGTTCAGCCTCGCCGACGCGACTCGCCCTCCTCGTGGAGGATACACATCGCTTCGACCTCCGCCGGAGCGAGCCGGTCCGGGCAAGCCTCGGGGCAACGGGGCACCTCGGGCAACGGGGGTTGAAGCAGCGGGCCGCTTGCGGCACGATGGCCGGAGCTCAAGGAGCTGGAATGCGTTGCCTTTGCGCTGCGCTGGCGCTGCTCGCCGCTTGCGCGCGGACCACGTCCTGGATCGCGGACACCCGGACGGACCTCGACGGCGCTGCCGAGCGAGCCGCGCCGGATCACCCGGGCGACTCGCGCGACGCTGCCCTCGCGCTCCTCGAGCGCTCGCTGACCTGTCAGCAGACGGACGGCACCTCCTGGCTCCACCTGTTCTCTCGCGCGCCCGGTGCGGTCTCACCGGCTGTCCGCGTCGTCACCTGGAGTGACCAGCTGGTCCCGCAGATCTACGACCTCACCGCGCCGTCGCTGCCGGTGGGGTGCAAGGAGCTCACGGTGCAGGGCGAGCGGGCGACGGTCCCCTTCAGCACCGTGGTCAAGTACTGTCTGACCGCAGGCAGCGTCGAGGTGTCCAGCACCTCGACCCTCGGCGGACAGCCGCAGGCGCCTGTCCCGCATGGCACCGTGTCGCTCGATCCGGCCGCGCCCGGCTATCCGCTCGAGCGGAGCCTGAGCTTCTCCGGCACCGCGGGCTCGACCTACCTCCACCTCGCCCAGCGGGCGGGCAGCGGCGTCGTCGGGGTAAGGACCATCTCCTACTCGAGCCGCCTCAGCCCCTCCTTCTTCCAGCACGAGGTCCCTGACCTGCGACCGGGTGAGTGCCAGCTCACCTACAGCTCCGGCACGGTGACGGCCTCCGGTCAGGCCTTCACGACCGAGCTCAGGCACTGCCGCGTCGCCGGCGGCGTGGAGCTCAGCCACTCCTCCGTCCTCGACGGCGTCGCGAACGCAGGCCAGGTGCACGGAGTCATCCCCCTGCCTTGACGCCGCGCAGCGGGTCCGGCGTGAGCAGCCTCTCGAGCGCCTCGAGGTCCGGTGGCTTGGCCAGGTGGTGGTCGAAGCCAGCCTCGGCCGAGCGGCGCCGGTCCCCGGCGAGCGCGTAGCCGGTGAGCGCGATGAGCAGCGTCCCGGCGAGGGTCGCGTCCGCGCGGAGCGCCCGCGCCACGGCGTAGCCGTCCAGGTCCGGCAGCCCGAGGTCGCAGAGGATCACCTCCGGGCGGAGCGCACGCGCCTTCTCCAGCCCCTCGCCGCCGGTGAGCGCGAGCTCGACCTCGTGGTGCGAGAGCGCCTCGCGCAGGCTCTCGGCCGCGTCGCGCACATCCTCGATGATGAGGACGCGCCGCCTCGCCCGCGAGCCCTCGGGCCGCGCGCTCGCCGGGATCCCGGGGACAGGGGCGGGCACGACCACGAGCGGCAGGCCGACCACGAGCTCGCTGCCCCGCCCCTGGCCCTCCGAGCGCGCCGTGATGGTGCCCCCGTGGAGCGTGACCAGCGTCCGCGCCACCGAGAGGCCGAGCCCGAGCCCGCCCCGGGTCCGCGCGAGCGAGGCGTCCGCCTGCTGGAACGGCTCGAAGAGGCGGCCGAGGAGCTCGGGCGCGATGCCCTCGCCCGTGTCGCGCACCCGCAGCACCGCCTGGCCGGCCTGCGCCGCCAGGCTCACCGTCGCGCTGCCTCCCGCCGGCGTGAACTTGATGGCGTTCTGCAGGAGGTTCCCCGCGACCTGCGCGAGGCGCGTGTCGTCGCCCTCGACCCAGAGCGGCCCGGCCGCGGGGTCGAGCGTGAGCGTCAACCCGGCCGCCTCGAAGCCGGGGAGGTGGTCCTCGACGACGCACTGGACGAGCGCGCCGAGCTCGAGCCGCTGCGACTCGAGCTGCACCGTGCCGCGGGCGATGCGGCTGTGGTCGAGGAGATCGTTGACGAGGCGCGTGAGGTGCTTCGTCTGGCGCGCGGCGATGGCCAGCGCCCGCCCCGCGAGCTCGCTCCCGGCCGGCGCCCGCTGCAGGATGGCGAGGCTGTTCTGCACGGGGGTGAGCGGGTTGCGCAGCTCGTGCGAGAGCATGGCGAGGAAGGCGTCCTTGCGCTGACCCTCCTCGCGGAGCGCGAGGAAGCTGCGCGCGCGGGCGAGCGCGAGCGCGCACTGCCCGGCCAGCGCGCCGAGGAAGGTGCGCTCGGCGGCGGTGAAGCGCCGCGGCGCCGGGAAGGCGAACCCGAGCACCCCGACCACCTCCTCGCCGACGACGAGCGGCAGGCTGGCGATCGCCTCGGCGCTCAGGCGGCGCCGCAGCGCCGCGAACGCGGGGAAGCGCGTGTCCAGCTCGGCCCCGCTCTCGGCGTACACGGGGGCGCGGCTGCGCGCCGCCTCGCTCGCCGGGTAGAGCCCGTCCAGCGGCTCGAGGGGGTAGGTGGCGAGCTCCTCCGCAGGGATCCCGAGGGCGTACTCGACGCGCAGGCTGGCGGCATCCACAGGGGTGCAGATGTTGACCGCCGAGCCCCCGAGCCGGCCGAGGGCCTCCTCGAAGACCGCCCGGGCCACCTCGGCGGGCGTGAGCGCGGCCGAGCAGGCGGTGGCGACCGCGAGGAGCTGTTCGAGGCGCTCGCGCGCCTCCTCCTCGGCGGCGAGCAGGCGCGCGCGCTCGAGCACCTGCCCGGCCTGCTGGGCGAGCCCACAGGCGAGCGAGCGCTGCTCCGCGTCGAGCGTCCGCGCGGCGCCGAAGCCGAGGGCCAGCACCCCGACGCAGCGGCCGGCGACCAGGAGCGGCAGCGAGGCGAGCGAGCCGAGGCCGAGCGAGGCCGCCACCTCAGCCAGCGCAGGGAACCGCTCGCCGAGCTCCGCCTGGCTCGCCACCCAGACCGGCTCCGCGGTCAGCGCCGCGAGCCCGTTCGGGGTGCTGGCGTCGAGCGCATACACCCGCCAGCGGTCGAGCGCCCCCGCCGGGTAGCCCTCGGCGCCGACCAGCTCGAGCCGGTCCCCGACGCGGACCGAGACCGTGCAGCGCTGGGCGCCGAGGGCCGTGCCCGCATGCTCCGCGACGACGCGGGCGACGTCCTCGGGGCGGAGCGCCGCGGCGAGCCCGGCCGTGACCGCCTGCAGCCGGCGGACCTGCGCGGCTGCCCGCTCGGCCTCGCGCCACGCCTCGCGCTGCTCGCCCAGCGCGGCCCGCAGAGAGCCCGTGAGCAGCGCGATGGCGGCAGCGGTGGGGACAAAGAGCAGCGTGGCGAGCAGCCCCGGCCCGGAGAGGTTCCAGGCGTCGTGCGGCGGGATGAAGAGGTAGTTGCCGAGCAGCGCCGCGGGCAGGACCGCGAGGAGCCCGGGTCCGCGACCGCCGAGCCAGGCCGACAGCGTGACCGAGAGGAAGAGCAACACGAAGGGCGCGATGGTGAGGCCGGGCAGGACGAGGGCCTGCACGGCCGCCGTGCCCCCCGGCAGGAGCAGCGCGAGCAACCAGGCCGATCGCGGCGAGAGCCTCGGCGGGTCAAGACAAAGGCGGTACAGCATCACGGACGGCACCTCACAGCGTGCCCCCGGCCAGGAACCTCGGGTCAGTCAGTGGAAACCTACACGCCAGCGGACCCGATGCAAGGTGTATCTTCCACTGGTACCTGGGACCGCTCATCCATTAGCCACGACACGCGCCGTGCACGGTCGTGGCGCGCTGAGCTGCGGCGGTCTGGAGCGGCCGGAGGCCGCTTGGACGGACGCGGCGCTGGCCGCGCCCGCCCAAGCGGCCGGGGATCTGGTCGATGTGCTCGTGGTATGCTCCTGCGGGCTGCAGGGCCCCCGGGAGGAGGCGCATGGACGAGCGGCGCGGGGGGCACGCGGACCGGCAGGAGGTGCTGCTGAGCCTGCTCGAGAGCTCGAGCGACGCGATCTTCGCCGTCGACCGCGAGTACCGCTACACCGCCTTCAACGCCCGCCACGCCGCCGTGATGCGCGCCCTCTACGGGGTGGAGATCGCGCTCGGCGAGAGCCTGCTCGAGTACCAGGCGGCGACCGAGGACCACCTCCAGTGCAGGAGCCGCTCAGGATGGTCTGCGCCTTCACGCAGCTCCTCGAGGAGCGCTACGGCCGCCAGCTCGACGCCCAGGCCGGGGAGCTGATCGGCTTCGCGGTGGAGGGAGCGCGGCGGATGCAGCGGCTGATCGAGGATCTCCTCGCCTACTCGCGGGTGACGACCCTCGGCGCGCCCCTCGCGCGGGTCGCGCTCGACGGCGCGCTCGACGAGGCGCTCGCGCGGCTGCGGTCCCTGATCGAGGAGACGGAGGCCGTGGTGAGCCGCGAGCCGCTCCCCGTGGTCCGCGGCGACGCCGGCCAGCTCGCCCAGCTCCTCCAGAACCTCGTCGGCAACGCGCTCAAGTTCCGCCGCCCCGGGGTGCCGCCCCGGGTCGCGATCCGCGCCCGCCGCGAGCCGGACGGAGCCTGGCGCGTCGAGGTCGCCGACCACGGCATCGGCATCGACACCGCGCACCGCGAGCGGGTCTTCGTCATCTTCCAGCGGCTGCACACGCGTGAGGAGTACCCTGGCAGCGGGATCGGGCTCGCGCTCTGCAAGCGCATCGTGGAGCGGCACGGCGGCGCCATCTGGCTCGAGCCGACCCCCGGCGGGGGGACCTGCTGCTGCTTCACCCTGGGTGCCGCCGACGAAGCACCCTGACCGGCGCCCGCGCGCGAGGGCACCGTGCGGCTCGCACTATTAATGGAGTCGGGAGTCCAGTATCATTGCAGGGTCGTTCGAAGGTCGATGGACGAGGCGTAGGTGAGCAGGTGAGGATGAGCGGGCGGCGGGCAGAGGAGCTCGAGCGGGAGAACGTGGCGCTGCGTGAGCAGGTCGCGGCGCTGGAGGCCGCCTCACGGGTCGCGGCGGGCGAGCTCGCCTCGCTGCGCGAGGAGGCCGGGCGCTTTCGCGCCTTCTTCGACAACGCCCCGATCGGCAAGTCGATGACCGCCCCGGACGGACGGCTGCTGCGGGTCAACGCGGCTCTCGCCGATCTGCTCGGCTACTCCCCTGACGAGCTGCAGGCGATGACCTTCGCCCCGCTGACCCACCCCGAGGACATCCCCGAGAGCCGCGAGTGCATCCGCGCGCTCCTCGCCGGCGAGCGCGACGTCTGGTCGATGGAGAAGCGCTACCTGGCGAAGGACGGGCGGGTCATCTGGGCGCACGTGACGACGCGCCTGCAGCGGGACCGCAGCGGCGCGCCCCTCCACCTCCTCACCCACGTCCTCGACCTCAGCGCCCGCAAGCAGGCGGAGGCGCGCGCCGCCCACCTGCACGCGGTGCTGCAGGCGGTGCGGCGGGTGAACCAGCTCATCCTCGCCGAGACAGACCGCGCCCGGCTCCTCGCGCGCGTCTGCGAGGCGCTGGTGCAGACCCGCGGCTACCACGCCGCCTGGATCGCGCTCGCGGCCGTCCCTCCGCTGACTGCCTCCGCCGGCCTGGACGCGCTGGCGCCAGCGCTCGCCGAGCACCTCGCCGGCGGGATCCCCGAGTGCGGCCGCCGCGCGCTCGCGAGCGGTGCGCTCTCGGTGCACCTGCCGGGCGAGGCCTGCGAGGCCTGCCCCCTCGCCCCTGCCGGGGTGGACCTGGCGGGGGTGGCGGTCCCGCTGCGCTCGGACGGCAGGCTCCTCGGCGTGCTGGGGGTCGCCACCCGACCCGACTCGGCCGGCGACCCGGAGGAGCACTCGCTCCTCGACGAGCTCGCTGGCGACGTGGCCCATGCGCTCCGCGGGCTGGAGCTCGAGAGCTCGGGGGCGAGAGCCACCGCCGCGCTCCTCGCCAGCGAGGCGAAGTACCGCCGCCTCCACGAGACCATGCGGGACGCCTTCGTGATGGTGGACATGGAGGGGCGCATCGTGGAGACGAACCGCGCCTACCGGGAGCTCCTCGGCTACTCCGAGGCGGAGCTCGCGCGGCTCTCCTACGTCGACCTCACGCCCGCCCGCTGGCACGCCGCCGAGGCCGCCATCGTGGCCGGGCAGATCCTGCCCCGCGGCTACTCCGACCTCTACGAGAAGGAGTACGTGCGCCGGGACGGCAGCGTCCTGCCCGTCGACCTGCGCACCTTCCTGGTGCGGGGAGACGACGGGCAGCCCGCCGCGATGTGGGCCATCGTGCGCGACATCAGCGAGCGCAAGCGCGCGGAGCAGGCGCTCGAGGCGCGGCGCCAGGAGCTGCTCCGCTCGAACCACGACCTCGAGCAGTTCGCCTACGTGGCCTCCCACGACCTGCAGGAGCCCCTCCGCATGGTCGCCAGCTTCACGCAGCTCCTCGCCGAGCGCTACGCCGACGCGCTCGACCAGGACGCCCGGGACTTCATCGGCTTCGCCGTCGAGGGCGCGACGCGCATGCAGCGCCTGATCGAGGACCTCCTCGCGTACTCCCGGGTCTCGACGCGCGGGAGCGTGCTCGGCCGCGTGGACCCTCACGAGGCGCTCGCCGGCGCGGTCGCCAACCTGCAGACGGCCATCGCGGAGACCGGCGCGCTGGTGACCTGCGCCGAGCTGCCTCCCGTCACCGGGGACCTCACGCAGCTCACCCAGCTCCTGCAGAACCTGGTCGGGAACAGCCTCAAGTTCCGGCGGCCCGGCGAGCCTCCCCGCGTGCACCTCAGCGCCGCGCGCGATCCGGCCGACCCGGGGAGCTGGGTCTTCCGCGTCGCCGACAACGGGATCGGCATCGACCCGCGCCACCTCGGGCGCCTCTTCACCATCTTCCAGCGGCTGCACACGCGCGAGGAGTACCCCGGCACCGGGATCGGGCTCGCGCTCTGCAAGCGCATCATCCTGCAGCACGGAGGCCGCATCTGGCTCGAGAGCGAGCCCGGGCGCGGCACGTCCTGCCTCTTCACGCTCCCGTCGGCCGACCGCGGCCACGGCAGCACCAGCGGTGGACGCCCATGACCACGCACGGGGCCGGAGAGCCGGTCGACATCCTCCTCGTCGAGGACAACGCCGGCGACGCGCGGCTGGCGCGCGAGGCGCTCCGCGACAGCAAGCTGAGGAACACGCTCCACCACGTCCGCGACGGCGAGGCGGCCCTGGCGTTCCTGCGCAGGCAGGGCGCCCACGCGGACGCCCCGCGGCCCGGCCTCATCCTGCTCGACCTCAACCTGCCGAGGATGGACGGCCGCGAGGTCCTCGCCGAGCTGAAGGCCGACCCGGCGCTCAAGTGCATCCCGGTCGTCATCCTGACCGTGAGCCGGGCGGAGGAGGATGTGCTGCGGAGCTACCGGCTCCACGCCAACTGCTACATCACCAAGCCGCTCGAGCTGGAGAAGTTCATCGAGGTCGTGCGCTCGATCGAGAGCTTCTGGCTGACCATCGTCACGCTGCCCCCCGGCTGCGAGTAGGGAGGAGACCGTGGACGAACGAGCTCGCTTGCAGGTGCTCCTGGTCGAGGACAGCGCGGGCGACGCGCGGCTGATCCAGGAGCTGCTTCGCGCCGACGACCGCTTCACGCTGGCCATGGCCCCGCGCCTGGCTCTCGCGCTCGAGCACCTCGCGGCCCAGGGCGCCGACCTCGTCCTGCTCGACCTCGGCCTCCCCGACAGCCAGGGGCTCGAGACGCTGCGCCGGCTCCGGGCCGGCGCTCCTGGCGTGCCCGTCGTGGTCCTCACCGGCAACGCGGACGAGGAGCGTGGCCGCGCCGCGGTCCGCGAGGGGGCGCAGGACTACCTGGTGAAGGGCAGCACCGCGGGCGGAGTGCTCCCCCGGATCCTCCTCTACGCCCTCGAGCGCCACCAGCAGCAGGAGCGCTTCCGCACCCTCTTCGACACCATGGCCGACGGCGTCGTCTACCTCGACGCGGCGGGGCTGGTGACCGACGTCAACGCGGCCGCGCTCGCGCTCCTCGGGCGCTCGCGCGGGGAGCTGGTCGGCCATCCGCCCGAGCTCGACGGTCAGGTCATCCGGGAGGACGGCAGCGAGGTCCCGCTCGCGGAGCGCCCCGGTCCCACCGCGCTCAGGACCGGTCTCCCTGTCCACGCCGTGCTGGGGTTTCATAGCCCGCCGCGCCACGGCACGGTCTGGCTGAGCATCTCCGCGATCCCGCTCACCCGGCCTGGTCAGCCGCTGGCCCGCCAGGCCTTCGTCACGCTCCACGATGTCACTGCCCGCAAGCTCGCCGAGGAGGCCGTGCGTCAGTCCGACCGGCTCGCCTGCATGGGGATGCTCGCCGCCGGCGTGGCCCACGAGATCAATACCCCCCTCTCCTACGTCCTCTACAACCTGCAGAGCCTCGAGGAGGAGCTCCCGCAGACCTGCGAGTCGTGCGCCCTCGACGGCCCCCGCCAGCGCCTCGCGGACACGCTCGCGGGCGTGCAGCAGATCCGCGAGATCGCTCGCAGCCTGGGGACCTTCGCGCGAGTCGAGCGCTCGCGCCCGACCCCCGTCGACCTCACGCGCGCCGCGGCGAAGGCGGCCGCCATGGCGCGGCACGAGCTGAAGCGGCGGGCCCGGCTGCTCCTCCAGCCGGCGCCGGGGCTTCCGCCCGTCCTCGGCTCGGAGGGACGGCTCGCCCAGGTCTTCCTGAACCTCTTCATCAACGCCGCGCACGCCATGGACGAGGGCCACCCCGAGGCGAACGAGATCCGCGTGCGCTTCAGCGCCGAGGCGGCCCGGGTCGTCGCCGAGGTCCAGGACACCGGACGCGGCATCGCCCCCGAGCACGCGGCGCACCTCTTCGAGCCCTTCTACACCACGAAGGCGGTCGGCCTCGGCTCCGGGCTCGGGCTCTCCATCTGCCGGCGGATCCTCGGCGAGCTGGGCGGCGAGATCAGCTTCGAGAGCGCTCCGGGCCACGGCACCACCTTCCGCTTCTCACTCCCGATGGCGCCGCCCGAGTCGCCGCCGACGCCGTCCCGCGAGCTGCCGCGGGTCCCGGCCACGCGGCCGGCCCGGCTCCTCGTCGTCGATGACGAGCCGTGCGTGCGCACGGTGCTGGTGCAGATCCTCGACGACCACCAGGTGGTGGTGACCGCCAGCGGCGAGGAGGCGCGCGCGCTCCTCGAGCGGGACGCGACCTTCGACGCGATCGTCTGCGACCTGATGCTGCGCGGGCTCTCGGGGATCGAGCTCCATCGCTGGCTGGCGGTGCA
>JAKLHH010000225.1 GCA_022710245.1 Myxococcota bacterium | reverse complement strand
CTGGAGCACCCGCGCGGTGATGCCGACGCTGGTCGCGCAGAGGGTCGCGCCGAGGAAGGCGTGCACCAGCCTGCCCGCCTCCGGGAGCAGCCAGGCGGCCACGCCCCAGCCGAGGCCGAAGGGCGCCGCCACGCCGAGCACGGCGACCAGCAGCGCGGACGGGCCCACCTTCAGCATCTGCGCGACCGTGGACTCGAGGCCCACCTCGAAGAGGAGGAGGATCACGCCGAGCCGCGAGAGCAGGTCGAGCGTGGGATCGCTCTTCAGCGGGTCCAGCGCCGTGGTGCCCACCAGCGCCAGGTTGCCGAGGAGGACTCCGACGACGAGCTCTCCCAGCACCGCGGGCTGGCCGAGGCGCACGGCGAGGTCGCCTCCGAGCTTGGCGGCGACCAGCACCAGCGCCAGCCCGAGGAGCGCGCCCGCGATGGGGTCCGCGTGCGCTCCGGCGGCGAGGGCCGGGAGCGGGGCGAGCAGCAAGAGCAAGGTCAGCGGGCGTGGCGGTCGGCGCATCCTCCGAGCCCTCCGGCGACCAGAAAGCATGGGCTCTAGGCGCCGCCGCCGCACTGCTTGATCACGGCTACCACGATGAAGAGGACGAGCGGGATCCCCCAGAAGACGAACATGAAGCGGAAGGGCTTCTCGGCAGGCCGGCCCGACGTCGGACGGGCGGGCTCGCCGGGGGTGGTGCTGGTCGGCGCGGGGACCTCGATCGGCTGCGACGCGCGGCGCTTGCGACTGGACATGGGTGCTGACTCTCCTCGGCGGGCCGGGAGGCTCGCCACGCTGGCTCGCCGGAGCGGCGCCGCCGTGACCGGCGCGCTCGCGCTGCGGCGAGCTCGACTGAGCTGGGCTATGCGGTTTCAGACGCGCTGGCTCATGCCGGCGCGCGACTCTCGGCGCTGCTCAGGAGGCGAGGCGAGGAGGCCGCTCGACGCGGTGACGATGGCCGGGGTGGAGGCCGCCGCCTCCCCGCCCGCTCACGGGTGCGAGGCGTGGAGGCTGTCTCGGCGGCAGGAGGCCGCCGCTGGCGGCGGGTGAGGTGGCGAGGACCAGCTCGCTCTGCAGGTCGGGCTGGAGGCGATCGGCGGGGGCAGGCAGTCCTGCGCCGCCCTCGCTCATGATCGCCCTGGGCGGGTCGAGGTCGGCGAGCGAGCCGCCGGGCCGCGCCGCGAGGACCGCCACCAGCGCGAAGAGCACGGCGAGGAGCACCGAGCCGGCCTGTCGTGGGGTTCTCTGTGATCGCGTGGCCACGAGCGAAAGCTAGCGCGTGGCGCCGTCAGGCACAAGCCCGCGCGCGGGGCCCGCGCTGTCCAGCGCGCCGCGCCGCCAGGTGAGCGCATGTGCGTCGAGCGCTCCGTTGACAGGCTCACCGGCGAGCGTCGATCCTGATCGCATGCACAACCAGCGATGGGTCGTCGTCCCAGGGGGGCTCTTCCTCGTGGTCTGCCTGCTCCTGCCGGCGGCGGCCGAGGCCGCCTCGGGCTGCTCGGGCTGGGTGACCTGCGGCGGCGGCAAGCAGATGCGGGCCTGCGCCTCGTGCCCGTCGAGCGGCGGCACCTGCACCGGCTGGTACGAGGCCTCCGACGGCAAGACGTTCAAGTGCGCCTCCTCGACGAACTGCTCGGCGGCGGCGCAGGCCACCGTCAGCTGGTGCATGAACAGCACCGGCGCGAGCTGCGCCACGCCCTGCGGCGGCGCCTGCTGCTCGGCGAGCCAGCAGTGCTGCGACGGCTCCTGCGCCCCCTCCAGCGCGACCTGCTGCGGGAGCGGCTACTGCTCGTCGGGGCAGCAGTGCTGCAGCGGCTCGTGCACCCCGGGGACCAGCACCTGCTGCGGGGGCGGCTCCTGCCAGTCCGGCGAGGTCTGCGCTTCGGGCCAGTGCTGCGGCGCCTCGACGCCGCTCTTCAACGACGGCACCTGCTGCCCCAGCGCGAACCCCGGCTGCGGCCAGTGCAGCTCCGGCAACAAGTGCGGCATGGGCTGCTGTGCCTCCGACCACCCCTACTGCTGCTGGGACGGCTCCTGCGCGATGGCCGTCGGCAACAAGTGGTGCGCGAGCAAGGCGGGTGACCCGCCGCCCGACCCGCCGCCGCCCTGCCCGATCGGCGAGGAGCGCTGCGGGGACGGCTGCTGCTCCAGCTCCAGCTACTGCTGCAACGGCAAGTGCGTCGACTCGGGGAGCAAGTGCTGCGGCGGTGAGCCTTGCAAGACCTCCTGCTGCGGCGACCAGTGCCTGGCGCCGGGCGCGGTATGCTGCCCCGGCGGCACGAGCTGCGCGGCGGACACGCCGGCCTGCTGCAACGGCGGGGGCTGCGCCGTCGACGTCCCCTCCTGCCCGACGGGCGCCGCGAACTGCCCCTCCACCCACGTGCAGTGCGGCAGCGGCGCCTGCTGCCCGGCCTCGAGCCCGACCTGCTGCGCGGCCGGGACCTGCGCGCCGCTCCTCGCCACCTGCTGCGGCAACGGCTACTACTGCACGCCGAGCGCGCCGAAGTGCTGCGGGTCCTTCTGCTGCCCCGAGGACGCGCAGTGCGGCGACAAGCGCTGCATCCGCGCCGGCAACGCGGTCGGCGCGGCGGGCACGACTCCGAGCGCGCCGCCGGCCGGCGGCACGCCCCCGCGCGCGCCCACGCCGGGCACCGCGCCAGCGCGCGGCGGCTCGGGCGGGGGCGCCGCGGCCGACGAGCTCGGCTACTCCTGCGGAGGCTGCAACGGAGATGGCGCAAAGCCCGAGGCGGGACCTGGCTCCGGCAAGACCGTCCCCGTCCCTGGTGTCGGCGCCCGGCCCTCGCGCCGCGGCTCCACCCTGGCCAGCCTCTGGGGGAGCGGCCTGCCGCTGGTGCTGACGGCCTTTCTCCTCTCCCGCCTGGCGCGGAGGGAGAGGAGGCGCAAATGAACCGGCTGACCGGCTCGCGCCTCCTGGTCGGCGCCGTGCTCGGGCTCGCGCTCGCGCCGCGTGGCGCTCAAGCCGACGAGCTTCGCTGCACCGCCGTGCTCCTGCCCCCCGGGGCCACCCGCAAGGTCGCCCGGCCGATCGCGGAGCTCGCCGAGCGAGGCCTGCGCGAGCGGCTCGCCGCGCTCGGCTGCCGCCTGGTCGACGACAAGGTGGTCGCCTCGATGAAGAAGATGCTGCGCTTCCCGAGGCAGCCGCAGGCCGCCGACCTCGCCCGCCTCGGCAAGGGCCTCCTCGCCGAGCGCGTGGTCGCCGGCACGCTCGCCGACGCGACCGGCGGCATCCGCGTCGAGCTCGTCACCTGCGAGGTGGCGAGCGGGGAGACGCGGACGCGCTCGCGCGTGGTGAGCGCCGCCGAGCTGCTGGCCACCGTGCAGGCGCTCGCCGCCGAGGCGCTCCCCCTCCCCGCGCCCGCCTCGGCGCCGGCCAGCGCGCCGGCCTCGGCGCCGGCGAGCCAGCCGGAGGCACCGGTGCCCGCGCCCCCTCCGCCGGTCGCCCCGCCGCCTCCCCCTCCACCGCCACCGCCCGCTCCGCCGCCGCCCCCTATCGTGCGCGGGACCCCCGTGTTCGGCTCCCACCTGCTGCTGGCCGCGGGCCTGCGCTCCTTCACCTTCTTCAGCGCCGGGCGCAGCGGCCCCGCGCTCGAGGTCGAGGTCGGCAGCCTCGGCGAGCGGCACCACTGGGGGCTCTTCTTCCGTCCTTACTTCGGCGACAGGACCGGCTACGCGCTCGGCGGCCGCGTGGAGGGCGGGCCGCGCCTCGGGCCCATCCGGCTCTGCTTCGGGATCGGCATGAGCCTGCTCCTGATCCCCGACACCGACGACCCCATCGATCTGCTCGGCTTCCACCTCCAGCTCGCCGGCGCGCTCTGGCGGTGGAAGCACCTGGTGATCCAGGCCGACGCGTTCACCCTCGACCTCAACCTGGTGCCGGCGAACAGCTCGCTCGGCCGCGAGGTCGAGGTGCGGATGGGGTTCGGCGCCGGCCTCAGCGTGGGTGCCTGGTTCTGACCTGCTCGCGCCTCGGGCGGCGCCTGTTCTGATCTGCTCGCGCCTCGGGCGGCGCCTGGTTCTGGCCTGCTCGCGCCTCAGGCGGCGCCTGGCTGCTCCGAGGCTGACCGGCGTGGCCGCCGCAGGTAGGCATCGAGGCTGAGCGGTCCGGCGCCGAAGTGCGCGAGCAGCAGCGCGCCGCCGAGCATCGACAGGTTCTTGAGGAACATCACCTGCTGCAGCTGGGCCACGGCGGGGTCGGTCGCCGCCCAGAAGTTGTGCATCACGAGCGTCACTGGCAGCAGGAAGAGCACCAGCAGCCAGGCTCCCAGCCGGGCCTGGTAGCCGATGAGGAGGCTCAGCGCCCCGAGCAGCGCGAGGGCCCCCGAGAGCGGCACCAGCACCCGGGCCGCGGGCACGCCGTGCGCCGCGGCGTAGGCGATGGTCGGAGCCGCGAAGTGCCGGGGGCGGCGAGGAGGAAGATCACCACGAAGCAGAGCCGGCCGATGAGGACCAGCACCGCGTCCAGCCCACCTGCGCCCTCCCGCTCCCTGGAGGTCCTCTGCAAATCGAGGGTCGCCGCATCGCTGCTCATCTCACACCTCCTCCGCCTGGTTCCCTAACCCTGGACGCGCCGCGGCCCGTCGACAAGCGGTGGCCCCGCGATGCCGCAGTGCGGCATCTGCTCGCGATTCACGTGGTACGTACGGCAAATTACGTGTGCGCGAGCTGACGGGAGTTTTAGTAAGGTCGCAAGATTACTGCTGCAAAAAACACGATTGCGCTTTGCGTTGGAATTGACTAGAACGCCTGGAACTGACCAGGGACCGCCGGCAACGGCGGAGTGGGTCGCGTGGGTGACGGCAGAGGCTTGGGGTGGCGATGGTCAACCAACAGCAGAGCTGTGGTCGAGCGAGCGCCAGCAGTGCGGCGGCGATCTTGTCGCTCTTACAGGCAAAAATGGATGCGGAACAGCGGGGAGAGCGGGCAGACCAGCGCCTCGAGCACCTGAGCGCGGTCCTCGACAGCGCTCCACTGGGGCTGATCGAGATCGACCGGGGGCTGATCATCCGGCGCTGGACGGGGGACGCTCCGCGGCTGCTGGGCTGGACCGAGACCGAGGCCCTGGGCCGCCGACCTTGCGAGCTCGAGCTCTTCGACGACGAGACCCGTTGCGGGCTGGACCCGGTCCTGCACCAGCTGCTGACCGGGCGCATGCCTCGCGCGGTCTTCACCGGACGCACCCGCTGCAAGGACGGGACCTGGGCCACCTGCGAGTGGCATGGCTCGGCAGTGCGTGACCTCGCGGGAGCGGCCGGGGTCGTGCTGCTCGTGCTGAAGAAGAGCGATGGCGAGCCGCTGACCGAGGTGGATCGCCGCACCGACGAGCTCCTCGCCATCCTCGGGCACGAGCTCCGCAACCCGCTCGCGCCCATCCTGAGCGGCGTCGAGATCCTCGCCCGCAGCGAGGCCAGCCCGGCGCTGGCGGCGCGGGCGCGCCGGATCATCGAGCAGCAGGTCCGCAAGATGAGCCGCCTGATCGACGACCTCCTCGACGTCGCTCGCATCACCAGCGACAAGATCGAGCTCCGCCGCGAGCGCCTCGACCTGGGGCAGGCCGTGCGCGCCGCCGTCGATGTGGCCCGCCCGCTCGTCGAGGCCGCCCGCCTGGACCTCACGCTCACCCTCCCCGAGCGCCCGCTCCTCGCCGAGGCCGACCCCGGGAGGATCGGGCAGGTGCTGGCGAACCTGCTCGGCAACGCGGTGAAGTTCACGCCGGCGGGAGGCTCCATCGAGGTGGCCTTGACCTCGGAGTCGGGCGCCGCGGTGCTGCGCGTGGCGGACAGCGGGGTCGGCATCGCGGCGGAGGACCTGCCCCACATCTTCGACCTCTTCGCGCAGGCGGACCGGCGACGCTCGGCGGGCGGGCTCGGGATCGGGCTCGCGGTGGCGCGGCGGCTGGTCGAGCTCCACGGCGGCCGCATCGAGGCGCGCAGCGACGGGGCGGGCCGCGGAGCGGAGCTCCTGGTCCGCCTGCCCACCGTCGCCGAGCGGCGCCGAGCTCCGCGGCCGGTGGCCCCGGCCCCGCCCATCCCGCCCGGCGGGGGCCGGCGCATCCTGATCGTCGACGACGACGGCGACGCGGCGGAGGCGCTCGGGGCGCTGCTGCGGCTCGCCGCGAACCACGTGCGCATCGTGCACGACGGCCAGGCGGCGCTGGAGATGCTGGAGAGCTTCCCCGCCGAGGTGGTGCTGCTCGACCTCGCCATGCCCGGGCTCGACGGCTGCGAGGTCGCGCGCCGGATCCGCAGCGACCCGGCGCGGGCCGGCACGCGCCTGGTGGCGCTCACCGGGCTCGGCCAGGAGCGCTATCGCCGGCAGGCGATCGCGGCGGGCTTCGACCACCACCTGACGAAGCCAGTGGGCGCGACGGAGCTCCAGGAGCTCCTCGCGCGCGCGCTCCCGCGCTGATATCAAGTAGCCGCGGGAAGGGCGCGAGGGGCGAGGGGGGCGAGGGGGGCTAGAGGACGCGCGCCTTCTTGATCACCACGTCCGTCTGCGGCGCGTCCTTGCCGAACTCGAACTTCGCCCCGGTCCGCACCTTGCGGATCTTGTCGACGACGTCCATCCCCTTCACGACCTTGCCGAAGACGCAGTAGCCCCAGCCGTCCTCGGTCTTGGCGGTGTGGTTGAGGCCGTCGTTGTCCTTCACGTTGATGAAGAACTGCGCCGCCGCGCTGTGCGGGTCGGGGGTGCGCGCCATCGCGACGGTGCCGCGATCGTTCTTCAGGCCGTTGTCGGCCTCGTTCTTGATCGGCGCGCCGGTCGGCTTCTTCTTGCCGGCGGTGTCGAAGCCGCCACCCTGGATCATGAAGTCCTGGATCACGCGGTGGAAGATGGTGCCGTCGTAGTGGCCCTTCTTCACGTAGCCGAGGAAGCTCTCGACGGTCTTCGGCGCCTTGCCCGGGTTGAGCTCGAGGACGATGGTCCCCATCGAGGTGGTGAGCTCCACCTTGGGGCTCTTCGCCGCGGCCGCGGGAGCGCTGATCAGCGCGAGGCCGGCCAGGATCGCGAGCAGGGTGAACGTGCGTCTCCGCATCTCTCTCTCCTTGGTGTTGGTCGCGGCAGCTCCCCGCCACCGCCCAGCGTGCGGGGCGCCGCTCCTGAGTCGTGCTGCCCCGCGTGGCTCGCGGAGCGGCCGCATCATACTCCACGGGGAGCGCAAGTCGACCCCGGGTGCCAGCGGCGCCCGGGCTCAGGGCGTCGGCGCGGCGGGGGCGGGGCCCGGAGGGGCGGGGGCCGGCGGGGGCTCCGCGCAGCGCGCCGTGGCGCGGGCCAGGCGCACCGCGGAGCTCCCGCTCGCGGCGCGGTAGTAGCTGGTGAAGCGCGAGGTCTCCTCGGCGCGGTAGCCGCGCAGGTTCTCGGCCCAGCGGTAGCCGATCGGCTGGTACCAGAGCTCGGCCTCGACGCGCAGCGGCCCGCGAGCGCTTCCATCCGAGGCTCCGCGATGAAGGGCAAATTTGCCCTGCTCGCCTCCTGCGGAGGCTCCGCGGTGAAGGGCAAATTGGTAGCGGACCCGGTCGGCGCCGCCGAGGAAGTCGGCGTCGGCGGCAGCCTCCCCGCGCACCGCCACCTCGGCGGGCGCGCCGGCCTTGGCGAAGCCCCTCGGCAGCACCCGGTTGTCCTTCAGGTAGCTCACCGCGGAGAGGAGGCTGGTGGTGACCTTGCCCTCGCTGTCCGCCAGGATCGGCTCGTAGATCTGCACCTGGTCCGGCCGCTCGATCACCCGGTAGTGCGGCTCGAAGCGGCGGGCGTCCTCGTCGTTGGCGTTGCCGCGGATGGCGCCCTGAGGGGTGAGCGCGCCGGACTCGAAGAGCAGGCGACCGCTCGCGTCGCGCACCGTCACGTGCAGCCAGGCGCGCCGCGACGGGTAGGCCGTCGGCAGCTTGTGCCCCGCGAGGTTGCGCACGACCACCTCGGCGACGAGCTTGCCGCCCTCGACCCGCGCGCCCTCCACCCGCAGCGACGCCGCGCTGCCCTGCAGGTGCTCCACCGCGCGCTGGTGCGCCGCCTCGAGCTCGGGCCCTGGCGTGGTGACCTGCTGGGCGACGCGGTGGCGATTGAGCAGGCGCGGGATGAAGAAGTTCCCCGCGCGGAAGACGTGGCGGGAGAGCGCGGCGCGTGGCGCGCCGAGGACGCTCGCGATGGGCACCGGGTCGACGACGACGGGCATGTGGCAGGACTGGCAGCTGCGCGCGTCGCGGAAGGCGCTGCGCTGCCACTCCAGGTAGGGCACCTGCTCGGGGAGCGAGCCGACCACCCGGCCGCGCTTGTCGTAGGCCTGGGTGATCAGCGTGTGGCAGGTCGCGCAGACCTCGGAGCGGCCGAGGTGCGTCGCCTGCGACGGGGACAGCTCGGCGGCCGAGCGCATGACCCGCTCGAGGCCGCGCTCGATCCGGTAGGGGCCGAGCGCGCGGCGCTGCCCCCAGGGCGGCCTGGTGTCGATGACGAAGCCTCCGGTGAAGCTCGCGGGGGTGCCCAGCCGCTCGGGGCCGAGCTGGTGGCAGAGCGAGCAGGAGACGCCGTCCTGCGCGGTCGCGGCCTGCGGCGCGTCCTCGACGAGGTTGCCGAAGACCACGCCGGGCCGCCCGGCCGCGCGCGCCTCGAAGCGCGCCATCGGCATGTGGCAGATCGAGCACTCGTCCTCGATCTCGGCGCGGTGGCTCGGATGGTCGAGGGTCTCGCGCCGCACCCCGGCCTGCCAGTAGGGGTCGCGCGCGGCGTTCGCCATCATCGAGGCGCGCCAGTCGAGGCCTAGCGAGACGTCCTCGCCGGCGGGCGTGGTGAGGCCGTTGTGGCAGGCGAGGCAGGCGTCGGAGGTGCGGAAGTAGGGCTGCGCCGCCGCCGGCGCGGGGAGCGCGAGGAGCGCGAGGAGCGCGGGCGCGGCGAGGATCACGGTCCGGGTCATCAGCATGGCATCACCAGCCCTCGAGGAGGCCGCCGTCGAACCAGTCCCAGAGCAGGTAGAACATCACCTGCGGCTTGCGCTGCTCGCGATCGTCGAGGGGGACGCGCACGCCGGCGCTGGCCAGGATGTGCTGGCGGCGGCTGAGGCTCACCTGCAGCTGCGGGATCAGGTCGTGGTGGGTCGCCGCCTCTCCCTCCAGCTCGCGGAAGCCCACCAGCTCCACGATGGGCGTCC
>JAKLHH010000224.1 GCA_022710245.1 Myxococcota bacterium | reverse complement strand
CGCGCATGCCTTCAGCACCGTCGGACTGAAGGACCTCGTCCCGCAGCTCAGGCGCCCGCTGCGGGTCGAGTAATTCGCCGTTCATCGCGGAGCCTCCGCAGGAGGCGAGCAGGGCGAATTGCGGCGGTCTCATCCCGGAGCGGCCGGAGGCCGCGAGGATCCGCAAGTGCGGGCCCTCCAGGAGGTGTGCTTCTCGATGATGAGCTCGTTGGCAGCCACCTCGGCGCCGGCCTACGTGGGCCTGGATTTTGGCACAACCAACAGCGCGCTGGCGGTTGCCGACGCCGGGGGGCAGGTGACGCTCGCGACCTACCCACGCGGCGAGACGCCGATCGATGTCTTCCGCTCAGTGCTGTGCTTCGAACGGGATCTCGACCGCGGCGGCCGTGTCCGCGCGCTCGCCGGCCCCGAGGCCATCGAGGCGTACCTCGACAGCGACGGAGACGCGCGGCTGATCCTGTCCATCAAGAGCTATCTCGGCAGCCGCCACTTCACCGCGACGCAGGTGCTGAATCGCCCCTACACGATCCAGGAGCTGGCCGGCTTCATCGTTCGTCGGCTGCGCGAGCGGGGGACGCCGGTCCCGGCTGGCGGGCGCGCGGTGTGCGGCCGCCCGGTGCGCTTCGCGCACGCCGAGAGCGCCGAGGACGACACCTTCGCCGAGGGGCGCCTGCGCGCCGCCCTGGCCGCCGCCGGGCTCGATGAAGTGACGTTCCGCCCCGAGCCGGTGGCCGCAGCCTACCACTACGAGCAGCGTCTGACCGAGGACGAGCTGGTGCTCACCGCGGACTTCGGCGGCGGCACCAGCGACCTCTGCTTGATGCGCATGGGGCCGGGCGCGCGGGCCCGCGGCCACCGGCCCGAAGACGTGCTGGCGGTGGACGGGGTCGCGCTCGCCGGCGATGCCTTCGACGCCCGCATCATCGATCACGTGGTCGCCCCACGGCTGGGCCGGGGCGGCGAGTACGTTTCGTATCTGGACCAGGACCGGAAGCGCCTGCCGATTCCCCCGTGGATCTACGGCCGGCTGCGGCGCTGGCACCACCTGTCGTTCCTCAAATCGAGGGAGAACTTGGAGCTGCTGCGCCGCCTGCACTACGAGGCGCTCGAGCCGGCCAAGATCGCGGCTCTCCTGCACGTCGTCGAGGCGGACCTCGGCTTCCGGCTCTATCGGGCGGTCGAGCGCAGCAAGGTCGAGCTGTCCTCACGCGAGGCGAGCCGCTTCCAGTTCGAGGACGGGCCTGTGGTCATCGACGAGGTCGTGACCCGTGCCGACTTCGAGGCCTGGATCGCCGACGACCTCGCCGTGATCAGCGCGTGTGTCGACCGGGTCCTCGAACGTGCAGGCGTCGCGCCGGGCGAAGTGAGCCGTGTCTTCATGACCGGCGGCTCGTCCTTCGTGCCCGCGGTGCGGCGTGAGTTCGCGCGCCGCTTCGGGGCTGCCAAGCTCAGCTCTGGCGACGAGCTCACCGCCGTCGCGATCGGCCTGGCGTTGATGGCGCGCGATCTGGGTCTCACCGCGGCGTAACACCAGACCGATCTGCGCGGGTTCACCTCGCCACTGCCGGGGAGACCCCGTCGACGAGCGCTGGTCAGCCAGCGCCCTCGTCGAGGAGCGATCCGGGAGGCTCGCCCCGCGCGAGCCGGAGCGCGCGCTCGACGGCGGCCGGGATACCCTGCGTGGTCGGCAGCCCGCCCAGCCCGTCGACCGGCACCCAGCGCGCCGCCGCGGCGTCGGTGCTCGCGGCGACCGGCTGCTCGGGGCAGAGCCCCCAGAGGTCGACGATCACGTAGTGGTACTCGACGCGGCCCTCGGCGTCGCGCACCAGCCGCTCGGCGAGCACCGCCAGCCCCTCGAGCTCCGCCTCGATGCCTGTCTCTTCGCGGAGCTCGCGCCGGCAGGCCTGGCGGATCCCCTCGCCGCCCTCGACCAGGCCGCCCGGGAAGGTCCACAGCCCCTGCGACGGCTCGCGCCCGCGCTGGATGAGGAGGACCTTCTGCAGGTTTGGGGTGAGGAGGATCGCGCCGACGCCGAGGAGCGGCCGCGCCGGGAAGCGGCGGTCGTCGCTCACTCGCCGGCCGCCTCGCCGCCGGCGTCGCCCAGCGTGCCCGCCGAGGGACAGTGCGGGGCGAGCGGGCACTCCCCGCAGCGCGGCTTGCGCGCGACGCAGAGGGCGCGCCCGTGGAGCACGAGCTGGTGCCCGACGTCGATCCAGCGCTCTTCGGGGAGGAGCCGCATCAGGTCGCGCTCGATCTTCTCCGGGTCGCTCTCCGCGGTGAAGCCGAGCCTGGCGGCGACGCGCCGCACGTGGGTGTCGACGACCACGCCGGTCGCCAGCCGGTAGGCGGTGCCGAGGACGACGTTGGCGGTCTTGCGGGCGACCCCGGGCAGCTCGAGCATCGCCGCCATCTCGCGCGGCACCTCGCCGCCGTGCTTCTCGACGAGCTTCTTGCACGCGCCCTGGATCGCCTTCGCCTTGTTCCGGAAGAACCCCGTCGAGTGGATGATCCGCTCGAGCTCCGGCGTGGGCGCCTTCCACAGCGCGGCCGCGTCGGGGAAGGCGGCGAAGAGCTCGGGGGTGACCTGGTTGACGCGCTCGTCGGTGCACTGGGCCGAGAGGATGGTCGCGACGAGGAGCTGGAGCGGGTTCTCGAAGCGGAGCGCGGTGGTCGGGTGCGGGTAGCGCTCCTCGAGCAGGCGCAGGATCGCGGCCAGCCGCGTCGGGTCAGGAGGCGCCGCCGGGGCGGCCGCGGGAGCACGGCTGCTCGCCGTCCGCTGGCGGGGGGCGCGCTCCTTGCTGGTGGCGGGTTTCGCAGCCGGGGCCTTCTTCGCAGCCGGGGCCTTCTTCGCGGCCGGGGCCTTCTTCGCGGCCGGGGCCTTCTTCGCGGCCGGCGAGGCCTTCTTCGACGATGGGGTCACTTTGTCCACCTCCTGCCGCCTGTCCTTATATCACGCTAGCGGACGGTTGCACCCCGACGTCCTGGCCTGTACATTACCGCTCGATCGTCGTCGGGTGACCGACGACACCGTTCGATCCGTCGTCGGGCGACCGACGACGGCGACTCGCCTACGGAGCAGCCATGGCCGGTGCCTCACACAACCTGCCGCCCCCCGGGACACCCCCGAACATCCTCCTCACGAGGGTCGAGGATCTGCTGAACTGGGGCCGCAAGAACTCCACCTGGTACCTCCTCTTCGCCACCGCCTGCTGCGCGATCGAGCTGATGCAGACGGGCGGGCCGCGGGGCGACTTCGAGCGCTTCGGCTCCGCCTTCCGCACCTCGCCGCGCCAGTCGGATCTGATGATCATCGCCGGCACCATCACCTACAAGATGGCGACCCGCGCGCGCCTCCTCTACGACCAGATGGCCGACCCCAAGTACGTCATCTCGATGGGCAGCTGCGCCAACTGCGGCGGCCTCTTCCAGCCAGGCTACTCGGTGCTGAAGGGGATCGACCAGGTCCTCCCCGTCGACGTCTACGTCCCTGGCTGCCCCCCGCGCCCCGAGGCGCTCCTCGAGGGGCTGCTCTCCATCCAGAAGCGCATGGGCGAGGAGCACGGCTGGCTGGCCGACGGCTGGCAGGCCGTGCGGCCGAACGGCTAGCCCCGCCGCGCCCGATGCGATCGGTTCACCTGCGGCTCGCGCAGATCGTGGGACCGGGCCGCGCGCTCGGTGACCCCGACGTCCTCGAGCGCTACGCGAGCGACGAGTCCGGGCTCGGCCGCTTTCTCCCCGACGCGGTGGCGCTGGTCGAGTCCGTGGAGGAGGCGCGCGAGGTCCTGCGCATGGCCGCCGCCGATCGCATCCCGGTGACCCCGCGCGGGCTCGGCACCGGCATGACCGGCGGCGCGCTCCCGGTGGAGGGCGGCATCGTCCTGTCGCTGGAGCGCCTCACCGCGATCCGCGAGCTCGACGAGGCCAACCTCCTGGCGGTGGTGCAGCCGGGGGTGATCACCGGGCAGCTGCAGCAGGTCGTCGAGGAGCACGGGCTCTTCTACCCGCCCGACCCCGCCAGCCTGGAGACCTGCTCGCTCGGCGGCAACGTGGCGGAGAACGCCGGCGGCCCGCGCGCCTTCAAGTACGGCGTCACCCGCGAGTACGTCCTCGGCCTGGAGCTGGCGCTGATGGGCGGCGAGGTGCTCCGCGCCGGGCGCCGCACGGTCAAGGGGGTCACCGGCCTCGACCTGGTCGGCCTCACGGTGGGCAGCGAGGGGACGCTGGCCGTCGTCACCGAGATCACGCTGAAGCTGCTGCCGCGGCCCGAGGCGGTCGCGACCTTCCTCGCGCAGTTTCCGGACACCGCCGCCGCCGCCCGCGCGGTCACCGCCATGGTGCAGCGCCGGCTGCGGCCGCGCACCCTCGAGCTCCTCGACGCGCAGGTCCTCGAGCACCTGCGGCGCAAGGGGCGCTGGCCGCTGCCGCGGGAGGCAGGCGCCCTGCTCCTGGTCGAGGTGGACGGCGACGAGGCGCGCGTCGAGGGCGAGATGCTCACCGCCGCCGACGCCTGCGAGCGCGAGGGCGCCTTCCAGATCCTGGTCGCCACCGACGAGGCGCGCCGACGGCAGCTGTGGGACATGCGCCGCAACGCGAGCCCCACCCTCGGCGAGCTGCACCGCTTCAAGGTCTCCGAGGACATCGTGGTGCCGCGCGCCCGCATCCCGGAGATGATCGCGCGGCTGGAGGCGCTCGCCCGCGAGCACGACGTCACCATCGCCAGCTTCGGCCACGCCGGCGACGGCAACCTCCACGTCAACGTCCTCTTCGACGATCCCGCCGTGGCGCCCCGCCTGGAGCCCGTCGTCCGCGGCATCTTCGGCGCCGCCCTCGAGCTGGGCGGGACGCTGAGCGGCGAGCACGGCATCGGCGTGAGCAAGCGCCGCTTCATGACCATGGAGCAGTCCGAGGGGCTGCTCGAGCTGCAGCGCAGGGTCAAGCGCGCGTTCGACCCGCTCGGCCTCCTCAACCCGGGCAAGCTCCTGCCGTGACGCGCAGGGCCCACGGCGGCCAAGGCGGCCAAGGCGGAGCTTGACAACGGGGCGCAGGTCCCGAACCATGCAGGGGACGACATGCTTGGCTATTTGATCATCGCCGTCGCTGCCGGGCTCGGGCTGGCAGGCGGGTGGCTCCTCTCCCGGCGCGGCTCGCAGCGCATCGTGGACGCGGCGCGACACCAGGCCGCCCGCCAGCGCGAGCAGGCGCAGCAGGCCGCCGCGCTGACCCTGCGCGAGATGGAGGCCACCGCTCGCGAGGAGGCCGCCCAGCAGCGGCGCGCCTCCGAGCTGCTGGAGCAGCAGGCCGCCCAGCAGAACGCGCTCCTCGAGGAGCGGCTGCGCAAGCTGGAGGCGCGCAACGAGGCCCGCGAGAAGGAGGCCGAGGTTCGCGGCGCCGGGCTCGGTGAGCGAGAGGCCGTGCTCGAGCAGGCGCACGAGCAGGCGCGCGTCGCCAAGCAGCAGGCCAAGGAGAAGCGGGACGCCTACCAGGCCAGCGTCGAGGCGCGGGCCGGCGAGACCGCCGCGCAGCTGAAGGAGCGCCTGATCGACGGGCTGGTCGAGGAGACCAGGGCCCAGTGCGGCGACCGCCTGCGCAACCTCGAGAGCACCTCGACCGAGGAGTTCTACCGGCAGGCGAAGCGCACCATGGGGATCGCCATGGGGCGTTACAGCGGTCACTTCCTGATCGAGCGGCTCACCTCGACGCTGGCGCTCAGCGCCGAGGCCGCCGCGCGCCTCACCGCCCAGGCCGACACGCTCCCCACGCTCGAGGGGCTCCTCAACGTCCACTTCTCGCTCGCCGAGACCAACGAGTCGGTGCGCTTCGAGGGGGGCGACGGCGCCGCCCGCGAGCTCGCGCGTCGCGTGGTCACCCGCTTCCTCGCCGACGACAAGCAGCGCGATCTGCCCAAGCTCGTGCGCGGCACCGCCGAGGAGATGGACCGCGAGATCATGGAGACCGGCAAGGAGGCCTTCCGCCTCCTCCAGCTGCCCGTCGCGCACCCGGAGATCGTCCGGCTCGTAGGCCGCCTCAACTTCCGCACCAGCTACACGCAGAACCAGTGGCGGCACTCGATCGAGGCCTCCTTCCTCGGCGGGCTGATGGCGGCGGAGCTCGGCCTCGACGTGCGCGTCGCCCGTCGCGCCACGCTGCTCCACGACATCGGCAAGGCGCTCACCCACGAGGTCGAGGGCTCGCACGCGGTGATCGGCGGGGAGTACGCGCGCAAGTACGGCGAGGAGGAGCTGGTCGCGAACGCCGTCGCCTCGCACCACGGCGACGAGCCGCCGCGCTCGCCCTACGCGCACCTGGTGGCCGCGGCGGACGCGATGAGCGGCGCCCGGCCGGGCGCGCGCCGCGAGACGGTGGAGACCTACCTCGATCGCATCGCCGATCTGGAGAACATCGCCGCCCGCTTCCACGGCGTCAGCACCGTGCACGCGGTGCAGGCGGGGCGCGAGCTGCGCATCCACGTCGACGAGCAGCAGGTGAACGACGCGCGGGCGGCCCAGCTCTCCGAGGAGATCGCCACGTCGATCTCCGAGACGCTGACCTTCCCCGGCCAGATCCGCGTCACGGTGATCCGCGAGTTCAAGGCCGTGGAGATCGCCAGCTGATCGATCGCCCGGCGCGGGGGCGCCGGTCGCGATCCTGCACCAGCACCCCTGCACGCAGCACCCTGCGCCAGCACCCGAGGAGGGACCCATGAGAGCAGTCACCCTGCGCGAGCACGGCGGACCGGAGGTCCTCCGGCTCGAGGACGTCCCGGAGCCCGCGGTCGGGCCCGGGCAGGTGCGCGTGCGCGTCCACGCCTGCGCCCTCAATCACCTCGACCTCTGGGTGCGGCGCGGGCTGCCCAGCCTGCGCCTCAGCTACCCGCACATCCTCGGCTCCGACGTGGCCGGCGAGGTGGAGAGCGTCGGCGAGGGCGCCTCCGGCTGGAAGCCCGGCGCGCGGGTCCTCCTGGCCCCGGGCGTGAGCTGCGGGGTCTGTCGCGAGTGCCTCGGCGGTCACGACAACCTCTGCCGCAGCTACGCCATCCTCGGCGAGAACCGCGCCGGCGGCTACGCCGAGCTGATCACGGTCCCGGCGGCCAACGTCCTCGCTTGCCCGGAGGCGCTGCCCTTCCCGGAGGCGGCGGCGCTCCCGCTCGCCTTCCAGACCGCGTGGCAGATGCTGGTCGACCGCGCCCGCGTGCAGCCGGCGGAGGTGGTGCTGGTCCTCGCGGCGGGGAGCGGCGTCGGCTCGGCGGCCGTGCAGATCGCCAAGCTCTTCGGCGCCACGGTGATCGCCACCGCCGGGAGCGCGGCGAAGCTCGAGGGCGCGCGCCTCCTCGGCGCCGACCACCTGATCAACCACGCCGAGCAGGATCTCCTCGCCGAGGTCCGGCGGATCACCGGGCGGCGCGGCGTCGACGTGGTCTTCGAGCACGTCGGCAAGGCGACCTGGGAGCAGAGCGTCCTCGCCTGCGCGCGGGGAGGCCGGATCGTCACCTGCGGCGCGACCACCGGCTTCGATGCCGTGACCGATCTGCGGCACGTCTTCTTCCGCCAGCTCTCCATCCTCGGCTCGACGATGGGCAGCAAGGCCGTCCTCTTCACCATCCTCGACCACGTCCGCGCCGGACGCCTGAAGCCCGTGCTCGACCGCGTGCTGCCGCTCGCCTCGGCGGCCGACGCTCACCGCCTCCTCGAGGAGCGGGCGCACTTCGGCAAGGTCGTGCTCGTCCCCTGAGCGCTGACGCGATGCGTCGGCATATGGCCCCCAAAGAGAACTTCGCCCTTCATCGCGGAGCCTCCGCAGGAGGCGAGCAGGGCGAATTCCTCCTCCCCCGGCGCCGCGCGCCTTCGCCCACACCCCCAGAATTGCGAACCTTCGATGATCCCCTCCGGGGGAATTTCTCCTCCCCCGGCGCTGCGCGCCTTCGCCCACACCCCCAGAATTGCGAACCTTCGACGATCCCCTCCGGGGGAATTTCTCCTCCCTCGGCGCTGCGCGCCTTCGCCCACACCCTCCCCCTACGGAGAAATTTCCCGGAATCTTCCGCTCACGTTTGACTCGCGCTGCTAGCGGGCCAGACTTTCCGCTACAGACGTTTGCGCGAGGGTACGACACATGAACAGCTCCGAAGTGGCGACCGGCACGCGGGAGGGGCTCCTCCGCATCGGGGAGCTGGCTCGACGCTGCAAGAAGTCGGTGCGCGCCCTGCACCTCTACGAGGACCTCGGGTTGCTGCAGCCCACCTCCCGGTCCAAGGGGCGCTTCCGCCTCTACGATGTCTCCGCCGTCGACCGCGTGCAGTGGATCGGCAAGCTGCAGGCGATGGGCTTCTCGCTGACGCAGATCCAGTCCTTCCTGCAGAGCTGGGTCGAGCTGAAGACGGCCCCGGCGGCGATGCGACAGATCCGCAAGATGTTCGCCGAGCGCCTGCAGGAGATCGAGGAGACCCTGCGGAAGCTCACCGGCCTGAGCGGGGAGCTCGCCGAGAGCCTCACCTACCTCGAGAAGTGCCACACCTGCACGCTGGCGAGCAGCCAGTGCGATCAGTGCGGGCCAGGGCCGGTGCCCCGCCTGGTGGCGGAGTTCCACGGCACCATCCGGCCGCCGGCCAGCAGCAGCGACGGCGCTGGCGACAAGGCTGGTGGGAACGGCGCTGCCGCGCGGCCGCCCACGCAGGGCGTCGCCGTACCGCCGGCCCGCCCCGCGGCTCCGGCTCCGGCACCTCCGCGTGCCGCGACCCCGCCCGCAGCCCCGCCGCGGACCGCGACGCCCCAGTCCCAGGCCCCGGCGCGCGCTCCGGCGCAGCCGAACGCTGCCCGCGCGCCCGCGCCGCCCGCGGCCAGGCCTGCGCCGGTGGGCAAACCTCCCGTCGGTCGCGTGCCGACGCGGGTGACAGCGGTCTCCGGCGGGCGTCGCTGAGAGGCAGCTCGCGCAGCTCAGGCGTCCGCGCAGCTCAGGCGTCCGCGCAGCTCAGGCGTCAGCGCAGCTCAGGCGTCAGCGCGCGATCGAGAGGGTGTCGCGGCTCTGCTCGAGGAAGGGAGCGGCCGCCTCGCAGCGGGGCTTGTCGCACTGGAGCATCAGCGCGAAGGCGAACCCGTCCTGCGGGATCAGGATCGCCCACCAGTCGATCTTCTCGCCGCTGAAGCGGTACTGCGTGGCGGGCGTGC
>JAKLHH010000223.1 GCA_022710245.1 Myxococcota bacterium | reverse complement strand
CTTGCCGTTGCCGCAGGTCGTCGGAGTCTTGCAGTCGGCCGGGCAGCTCGTCGTGTCCTCACCTGGATCGCAGGTGCCGTTGCCGCAGTTCGCAGCGGAGTTGCAGTCGGGGATGGTGTCCGGGCAGGTGCCCTCCTTCACGCAGAACTTCCCCTTGCACTCGTAGCCATCGGGGCAGCGGGGCGTGCCGGGGTTGCAGAGGAAGGGGACGTCTCCCAGGTTGGGGCCGCAGCCCGCGAGCGAGCCGACGACGACTAGGAAAGCCAGGGACGCAGTCAGCCGACCCATGAAAACCCTCCGCATGCTGCCAGAATGTAGATCCCTCGCCGCCGAAAATCTATAGCCGAGCCGCTCTATCTGGGGACGACCCGCCGGCGAGAGCCGGTCACTCCTGATGACTAGGGGCAGCCGCCGCCAGCAGCCTTGCACTCGTTCGCGCAGACCGTGTCCCACGCCGTGGTGCAGCAGTAGGGGTCGTCGCCGCAGACGGTGCTCTGACAGGTGCAGTTGCCGCAGCCCGGGCAGCCGCTGGCGAAGGGCGAGGCCTGACAGCCGTGGTTCGTGTTGCAGGACTTGCACTCGTTGACGCAGAGGGCGTCCCACATGGTGCTGCAGCAGTAGGCGTCACCGGCGCAGACGCAGGCCTCGCAGGCGCAGCCGGGGCAGCCCTTGGTGGTCGTGGCGGTGCAGCCGTTGCTGGTCGTGCCGCTGCAGGTCCCGCCCGTGCAGGTGGTGCTGCCCGAGCAGGTCTGGCAGGCGCCGCCCGCCTTGCCGCAGGCCGCGGTGGTGGTGCCGGGCTGACAGGCGCCGCCCGCGACGCAGCCTGTGCAGCAGGCCCCGGCCAGGCAGGTGCCGCCCGTGCAGGCGGTGCCGTTCCCGACGTTGCTCAGCTGGCAGGTCCCGCTCTGGCAGCCAAGCTGCTGGCAGGGACCCGGCGCGCCCTGGCACCCCACGCAGTCGCCCCCGCTGGCTCCGCAGTAGGTCACCGTCTTGCCGTCGCGGCACTGGCCGGTCGTGTCCCAGCAGCCGGTGCAGCAGGCGCTGTTCTGGCAGGTGCCGCTGGGGCAGGCCGTCCCCTTGGGGGCGGCTGGGTGCTGGCAAGTCCCGCCCTGGCAGCTGTCCGCAGTGCAGGGAACGCCGTCGTCGCAGCTCTTGCAAGCGCCGCCGCCGGCGCCGCAGGCCGCCACCGCCTCGCCGCTCTGGCAGGCCTTGCCGTCCCAGCAGCCCTTGCAGCAGGCGCCAGCGCGACACTGGCCGCCGGTGCAGGAGGTGCCGTCGGGCTTGGCGCCGCCGCTGCACTGCCCGGCGAGGCAGCTGCCGGTCGAGCACTCGCTCGAGGGCGAGCAGTTCGCGCAGGCGTTGCCGTTGACGCCGCAGGTGGCCGCCTCGGTGCCGCCGTGGCAGGTGGTCCCATCGCAGCAGCCCGTGCACTGGTTGGCCGCGCAGGCTCCGCCGCAGCCGTCGTCGGCGCCCGCGCACTTGCCGGCGCAGTCGGGGGTGCAGTCACACTTGCCGTTCTTGCTGCAGGTCCCGGTGCCGGGGCAGAGGCCGCAGCTGCCTCCGCAGCCGTCGGTGCCGCAGAGCCGTCCGCTGCAGTCGGGAGCACAGCCCTCGCAGGTGCCGCCGCCGCAGGTCCACCCCTTCGCGCTGCAGTCGACGCAGGGCGAGCCCCCCTTGCCGCAGGCGTTGTTCGCGTCTCCGACCAGGCAGCTGGTGCCGTCCCCGCTGCAGCAGCCCGGACAGGTGGAAGGATCGCAGACGCAGAGGGTGCCGTTGCACTTGAGCCCGGGCCCACAGGTCCCGCAGGGGGTGGTGGTGGGCGCCTCGCCCTTCGCGTCCTTGCCGACGGGAGGAGTCACGCCGGTGGCGCAGGCCCCGCAGAGGACCGCGACAACCAGGCAGGCACGAACTGACGGTGCCGTCACCGATACTCCCGATCCCGATTGTACTGCACCACGCCGCGGGTGCACAACGTGCGCAGGGTCGCAGTGTCGCGGGGGGCCGCGGCGCGTCAGGCGCTCGCCGCTACCTTCGCTTGGCGGTGAAGCCGATGGAGAGCTCGAGGACGCTGGTGCTGGCGATCGCGCCGCCGCCGAGGTCGACGCAGGTGCCGCCGTAGCTGACGGTGATGCGGCCTTGCACCGTGTCCGCGGTGGTGCCGGTGCCGCTCGAGGCGAACGCGGTGCCGAGGATCGCCGAGCTGGTCCCCAGCGGGCACATCGTGCTCGTCGAGGTCGTGCTGACGAGCGGGACGCTCAGCTCCTTGCCGTCGAGGGTGCCGGCGAGGCTCTGGTCGCTGCGGGCCGCGAGCGGGCCGCGGCGGTTGAAGCTCAGCGCCACCCCACCGCTCGAGGGCTGGACGATCACCGTCTGCTCGGGGAGCACGCTCTGGGGGCAGGCCACATCCGAGCGCCAGCAGAAGCTGGCGAGGTCGAGGGTCTGGCTGAGCAGCTCGACGGGCGCGATGCTGCCGGTGAGCGAGACCTTCTTCGCGGCGGCCTGGCCGGACTGTGTGAGGGTGACCAGCATCTCGTTCTCCAGCTGCAGCTGCCAGAGCGCGCCCGACGTGCCGCCCACGTCGACGGAGCTGGTGCTGGAGGTGCCGGTGCTCCCGCTGCCGGGGTTGAGCGTCAGCGGGCAGTCCGCGCCGAGCAGGGTGGTGAGCGCGAGGACCGCGAGGGCGATCTTGAGCCAGTGGCGCATGGGAGCCTCCTTCGATGCAAGGCTAGGTTGGATCGAGGGCGGGCGCAAAATTGTCGCTCGTGCGCGGCGTCGCCTCGCCCGAAGTGTTGGTCGCGCACCGCCCGACGTGTGGGGCGCCGCTCCAAGAAGCCGCTCCGCCCGCCATCCGGGCTCGCGCGCGGGCCGAGGCGGAGCTGCGTTGGGGTGAGGGGCGCACCCGCACGCTCGCGGCAGGGATGAAAAATTTGCGGCCCGATCACTCCAGGGGTAAGCGTGGAAGAGGGCTCATCCCTGGAGGTACCGTGCAGCCGACCAACCCGTCTCTTGTCTGCGAGGTGTGCGGGGCCCGGGTCGCCACCCTGCGGCGCGGACGCTGCTGGATCTGCTACGTACGCTGGTCCGAGGCGCGGCCGGCGGGGCTCGGCGCGAGCTGCGCGATCTGCGGCGAGCGCCGCCGCGACAACCTCCGGCAGGTGGAGCTGCAGGGGGCGTGGACGCCGATGTGTCACAACTGCGGCACGCGCGCGCTGCGCCTCTCGCCGATGCCCACCAGCGTCGAGGCGATCCGGCAGCGGCTGGCGCGAGACCGCCGCTGGACCGATCGCCGCGACGGTCACCTGGACAGCCGCATCATGCACAAGGAGCGGAGAGTGGGCGAGCGCCGTCTGAGCCCCGAGGAGGCCCGCGCCGAGTGGCTCGACGCGGAGGACCTGGTGATCGAGGTGATCGAGCTGAAGGAGGACGAGCCGGCCGCCGTCGAGGCGACGCGTATCGTCCAGCGCGATCAGGTCGAGCAGCGCCCCGCCTAGCCCCGAGCACTCTCCTCACCCCTCCCGCGCGAGATGTGCATTGCACCCGCTGGCCGGGGGCTCTGGAGGTCCTCCAGGTCTCGACGTCGACGTGATCGATCACGTCGACGGATCGATCACGTCGACGTGATCGATCACGTCGACCGGATCGATCACGTCGACCGGATCGATCACGTCGACCGGATCGATCACGTCGACGCGGCTGCGATCGTCGAGGCGCAGCTCGCGCTCCCGCCGCTCCGCCCCCTCGATCCAGAGCAGCCGACCGCGGTCCGTGTGGCGGAAGGGCTCGTTGTCCGGCGAGCGGTGGCGCTGCAGCAGCACCGCCCGGCAGCGGCCGCCCTCACCGCAGACGAAGAGCTCGCGCTTGCCCTTGGAGACGAGCAGCTCGCTGACGGCGCGCAGCGCGCCTGGCCGCGGCGCCACGCTCGCCCCGTCGCGGCCCAGCGTGAGGTAGGACCAGCGCAGGTCGCGCCGGCGCAGGCCGGCGAGGTGGGCGAGCTGCCGCAGCTCCGGCGGGGGCTGCCAGACGCGGCCCTCGTGGCACCAGTCATCGTCGCCGGCGAGCGCCGGGCAGGGGCGGCCGTGCGTGCAAGGCGCGAAGACGGTCGCCCCCTCGAGGAGCAGCGAGTCGCGCAGCCGGTGGAGCGCGCGGCTCGTCTCGCGCAGCGCCGGCTCGACCAGGACCAGGCGTCCGTCCGGCGTGAGCCGCGCGAGGAGCTCGCGCGCGAGGGCGCCGGCGCGCTCCGCGGGGAGCTCGTTGAGCAGGCTCCCCGCGAGCACCAGCTCGCAGGGGCCCGGGGCGGGGAGCTCGCGCGCCAGGTCCGCGCGCCGCGTGGCGAGCGCGAGCCGCGGCGCGAGGCCCTCGCTCGCCAGCGTGCGGGCGAGCTCCGCGAGGAGCTCGAGCGCCGCCTCGTCGCGGTCCACGGCGAGGGCCGCCAGCGGGCGTGAGGCCTGCCCGGCGCTGGCGAGCGCGGCGAGGAGCCCGAGGGTCATCGCGCCGCAGCCGGCGCCCGCGTCGAGGACGCGCAGCTGCTCGCCGGCCAGCGCGCCGCGCCCGAGCAGCTCACGGATCACCAGCGCCGCCTTCGGCAGGTCCGCCAGGGTGAAGAAGAGCAAGCGCGCCGGCAGCAGCTCGGCGCCGGCCGCGGCGGGCACGAAGCCCGCGCCGTCGCGCTCGCGCGTGTAGAGCCGCGAGAGCTCCGCGGCGGCGGCGGCGAGCTCGCCGGGTCGAAGCGCGGCAGGGGGAAAGCGCCGGCGCGCCACCTGCCAGGCGGCGGCCTCGATGCGGGCGATGCTCTCGTGCTCCACGGGACCTCCGGCCTCCGACCACGCGAGGGGTCAGCCGGTCATGAGAAGAGAAGGCGAGGCGACGAACGACCTCAGTTCTGGCCTTCCTCGGCCGGGGGCTGTCCGGCGGTGATGGTGCCGAACTCCTTCTCGAACCCCGCCATGTGCTCGGTCAGCGCGAGGAGCAGCCGCTTCGCGTGCTGCGGCGTCAGGAAGTAGCGGCCGAGCAGGCAGGCCTCGCCCTCGGGGGTCACCGAGCGCATGTCGAGCGCGAAGAACTCCGGCGTGTGGCCGATGTTGATCAGCGTGCAGAAGCGGCCCGGGGCGTTGCCCATCGGGTCGGTGAACCTCAGCTGGTTGGGTGCGTCCATCGATGCTCCGTCCTCGGGGCGAGGGCCCCGTGATGGCGAGCCGTGCTCACGCCAGGTAGAATGCCGGCGTGAGCTACGAGCACGCAGACGATTATAGCGACTGGCCGGTCCGGCGCACACCCGCCTCCCTGGTCATCGTGGTCGCCGTGCTGGTCTCTGCTGGCACGGCGGCGCTGCTCCACCTGGCGACGCGTCCAGCAGAGCCGGCCCCGACCACCGTCCCCGAGCTGGTGGGCCGCCCCGAGCGCGAGGCGCGCCTCCTCGCCGAGGGGGCCAAGCTCACCGTGGAGGTGGTCGGCTCCGTGCCTGACCCGGTGGTGAAGGCGGGCGAGGTCGCGCGCCAGCTGCCGCTCGCCGGCGCGCGGGTGAGCCCGGGGACCCGGGTGCAGCTCACCCTCTCGCGCGGGCTCCTCTCGACGCTGCCGCCGCTGGTGGGGCTGCCCGTCGAGCAGGCGCTGGCGCGCCTGGGCCAGCTCGGGCTGCGGGCCGGCCACGTGCGCCACCGCGCCGAGCCAGGCGTCGCCGACGGCGTCGTCCTCGCCAGCGAGCCTCCGGCGGGGAGCAGCCTGGGGCCGGGGGCGGCGGTCGACCTGGTCGTCGCGCGCGCGGCGCCGCGCTAGCAGTGCTCGGGTAGCGCCGCTCCTCTCGCCTCGCCTCACCTGGGGGCGCCTAGCGCTCGAGGAAGCCCAGGTCGGAGGCCACCTCCACCTCCACGCCGCGCGCCTCGGCGGAGCGGTAGATCGCCTCGATGGTGGCGATGCACCAGTAGGACTCCTTCAGCTCCGAGGTCACGTGGCGGCCGGCGCGGACGTCGCCGGCGAACTGATCGAACATCGAGGTGAACCACTCGGTGTGCGAGGCGTCGTCGAACTTGGAGACGATGGTCTTGCGCTCGCCGCGGCCGCCGCTGAAGAGCTGCGCGTCGTCCTCGTCGACGACGACGGCGCCCTGGCTCCCCTGCAGCGCGTAGATCACCTTGCGCACGCCGGCGGTCCAGGAGAGGTGGAGCTGCGCGAAGCCGTGGTCGAAGCGGAGGACGCCGCAGCAGTTGTCCTCGGTGTCGTAGCCCTCGTCGAGGGCGAAGGTGCGCGCCGCGACTCCGCGCGGCGGCTGGCCGCCGAAGAACATGAAGGTGAGGTAGGCCGTGTGGCTGCCGTGGTCCATCACGATGCCGCCGCCCGCGATCTCCTTCCAGCGCCGCCAGTCGACGTTCCAGTCGGGGGTGCCCTTGGCGTTGGTGGTGCGGAAGGTGGTCAGCGTCGCCGAGCGGACCGCGCCGATGCGGCCGGACTCGATCGCCGCCCGCATCTCCTTCACCACCGGCGCGTGCTTGTAGTTGTGGCAGGGGAAGATGGTGACGCGGTGGTCGCGCGCCGCGAGCAGCATCTGCTGCGCCTCGGCGAGCGTGCAGGTGATCGGCTTCTCGCAGAGGACGTGCAGGCCGCGGCGGGCGGCCGCGAGCGCGAGCTCGAGGTGCCACTTCGGCGGGGTGGCGATGTCGACGAAGTCGAGCGGGAGCCCGGCGGCGAGGAGCTCCTCGTGGCTGGCGAAGGTCCGCACGCCGGGGATCAGCGCCTCGGCGGCGCGGCGGCGCGCGGGCACCGGGTCGGCCACGGCCAGGATCTGGTGCTCCGGCATCTTCAGGTAGGCGGGCGCGTGCCCGGTCGAGGCGATCACGCCGAATCCGATGATGGCTCCTCGCATCGCTGCTCCTTCTGCTGCGACCCTGGGGTCGCCTGCCTCCTTACTGCCGCCGGCTGCGCGTGTCAACGCGGCTGCCGGGACCCCAGCTGCGGGAAAGTGGCGTCAGCGGCTCAGTGAGCGATCCTGCCGGGACCCCCGGGACCCCGAGTCCACTCCAAGGACTACGCGCGGAGTCGGGGAGGGCGCGGTCACGCGCGCGCAGCGCGAGCCGGGGAGCGGCGGAGGGCCAGACCGGCCAGCGTCGGCAGCAGGATCGCGAGCGAGCAGGCCACCGCCGGGCCGACCAGGCCGGCGAGGCACCCCTCCCGGCTGGCGAGGCTCCAGACCCCGAAGTCGATCATCGCAGCGGGCGCTGCGGACACTGGCAGGAAGAGCGCGATCAGCCAGCGGCGCCAGCGCACGGCCCAGCAGCCAAGCGCCCCCAGGCCGAGGGCGGGCACGAGGAACGCCCAGCCATGGAGCGGGTCGACCTTGTCACAGATCTCGGCGCGCGCCAGCGTCGGCGCGAGCAGCACAGGCACGAGCGCGAGCGCGAACGCGAACGCGAACGCGACAGTGGAACGCGCCGGACGGAGCGGCGGCTTCATGGCCCTCTCTCCCGGTGGTCGACGGTACGCGCGGCCGCTCACCGGAGCAACATCCTCGCCGGCGCGGCGCCCGGATCCGCGCTGGAAGACGGGAGGCCTTCGAAGACGCCCTCCGGGGGAGTTTCTCCTCACCCGGCGCTGGCGCGCCTTCGCCCACACCCTCCCCCTGCGGAGAAACTTCCCTTCCGGTGCCGATCCGCGGGACAATGAGCTCATCTTGCGACGCAGGTGAGCCATGAGACACGCTCCAGGCGTGCGAGCTGTCGGCCTCGCGCGCGCCCTCCTCCTCCTCACGCTCCTCGCGCCCGCCGACGCCTGGAGCATCAAGCTCCCGCTGAAGCCCGACACCTTCCTCGACTTCCACCTGCTCCTGCAGCCCTGGATGCAGCTGCGCCAGGACCTCGGCGCCAGGCCGCAGCTCCAGAACGACTTCTTCGTCCGGCGCGCGCGGCTGATGCTGGGCGGGCAGGTGACCAAGTGGGTGAGCTTCTTCGCCGAGACCGACCAGCCCAACTGGGGCAAGGGCGGCGACTGGAAGACGAGCACCTTCTACATGCAGGACGCCTTCATCAACCTGAACCTGCACGAGGCGTTCGTCATCGACGGGGGGATGCTGATCATCCCCTTCATCCACCAGGCGCGACAGGGCGCGACCACGCTGCACACGCTCGACTACCACACCGACCTGATCAAGTACCCCAAGGACTCGACCAAGGTCTGGCGCGACATGGGGGTGCAGCTGCGCGGGCTCCTCGCGCGGAAGACGATCGCCTACCACGTGGCGGTGACCAACGGCGTTGGCAACACGCCGAAGGACACGCCGCGGGTCTCGGGCCGCATCGGGATCAACTTCCTCGACGCCGAGGACACCTCGTTCTTCTTCGGCGGCACCTACCTCGGCGCCAAGAAGCTGCTCAGCGTCGGCGCGGCCTTCGACGTGCAGCAGGGGGCCTTCGGCGAGGGCACCAGCTACTATGCCTTCGGCGGCGACGTCTTCCTCGACCTCCCGCTGCGCCACAAGCGACGGGTCTCGGGGCAGCTCGACGTCGCCTACTACGGCGGCGAGAAGAACCCGGACAAGGGCATCGGCTTCCTCTTCGATCTCGGCTACGCCATCGGCAACTGGGAGCCGATGGTGGTCGTGGACTGGTTCAGGCCCGACGGTGCGGACGAGCTGAAGGCGCAGCTCCTCGGCATCCACGGCGGGCTCGCCTGGTGGGTGATGGGCCACAGCGTCAACCTCAAGCTCGACATCGGCTTCGTCAAGCAGCCCGGCGTCGAGATGTGGCGCACCCCGACCGTCATCACCCTCGGCAGCCAGCTCTACCTCTAGAGATCTACCTCCACTCGGATCAGCCCGCTCAGAGCAGCCCCCGCGCCGCCAGGCTGACGTACGAGCGGGCGCCGACGATCACGTGATCGAGGACCGGGATGCCGAGGATCTCCCCCGCCTCGGCCAGGCGACGGGTCAGCTGCAGATCCTGCGCGCTCGGCTCCGCGTCGCCGCTCGGGTGGTTGTGCGAGAGGATGACCGCGGCCGCCGCCTCGCGTACCAGCGGCTGGTAGACCTCGCGCGGGTGCACCTCGACGGAGGTGGCGCTGCCGCGCGCCACCTGCCGCGCCGCGAGGACGCGGTGCTTGGCGTCCAGCGCCAGCACCCAGAAGCACTCCTGCTGCAGCGACGCGAGGTGCGGCCGCAGGCGGCGATAGACGTCCTCGGCGCAGGAGATCGGATCGCCGCGCAGCAGCGAGCGGCTCTCCAGGCGGCGGGCGAGCTCGAGGCTGGCGACCAGCGCGCAGGCGCGGGCGCG
>JAKLHH010000222.1 GCA_022710245.1 Myxococcota bacterium | reverse complement strand
ATCTCGATCTCGGTGGTGTCCTCCGCGGCGCCGACGATCGGCGGCGGCGGCCAGTAGGTCCACGTCTGGCTCGGGGCGGGCGCCTGGGCGAGCTTGACGGTCAGCTCGAGCCGCGGCACCTCCTGCGCCCCCTCGGCCGTGAGCGAGGCGGACTCCAGGGTCCCCATGTAGCTCTGCGCCTCGTCGTCCGAGAAGAAGAGCGTGACGGGCGAGCGCAGGCGCAGGAACCCGAGCTCGCAGCGCAGGCGCACCGCGGTCCCGGCCACCACCGCCTGCACGCGGGTAGGCTGCGCGGTGCCGGCGAACCAGACCTTCGCCTCCCTCGCCCACTCGAGCGGCGAGCCCGCGCTCACCGTCTGTCGCAGCGCGGAGAGATCGGGCGCGGAGAGGTCCTCGAACGCGATCCCCATGCCCGGCTGCGGGCCGGGCTGGACCCAGACCACACGCCCCTGCCCGGCGCAGTGGTGCTCGAGCAGCGGCACCTCGAAGCAGACCGGGGTGCCCACGGAAAAGATCTGGGTCGAGGCGACGAACATGCCGCTCTCGCTCAGGTTCGAGGCCTGCGCCAGGACCCCCGACTGGGAGCCCTGCGGGAGCAGCTGGACCTGCCCCTCGAAGCTGACGCGCGGGTGCCCTCTGCGCCGATCGATGATGGACGTCATCTGGCTCCTCCGAGGACAGGGTAAGGAGCCGGGGACAGGAAGGCAATTTTTCGGACGGAAACGGGCTCTCTAGCGGGTGACGCGGCGCAGGAAGCTGGAGGCCTGGTACTCGCGGGTGATCGCGGTCGCGATCTCCTCCACCTCCCAGAACTCGTTCCAGCCCACGCGGATGACCGGGATCTGGTGGCTGATGTCCTGCACGAACTCCTCGTAGTTGTCATAGAGGCGGCGCAGGTACTCGAGGCTGATGCCGGACTCGCAGCCGCGGCTCCGCTGGTTGATCCGCTTCAGCGAGTTCTCTGGCGTCACGTCGAGGTAGACGATCGCGCTCGGGCGACACATGAAGTTGGAGAGGTTGCGGAAGAGGTTCACGTAGGTCTGGTAGTCCCGCGGCTCCATCTGCCCGAGGTCGCGCAGCGTCTTGGCGAAGATGGCGTCCTCGTAGATGGTGCGGTCCTGCACGCCGCCGCGGTTGCGCCAGATGATCTCCTGGTGCTGCTGGAAGCGGCGGTTGAGCAGGTAGATCTGCATCGCGAAGCTGTACTTCGCCGTCTCGCGGTAGAAGTCCTCCAGGTACTCGTTGTCGATCACGGGCTCGTAGTGCACGTCGAGGCCGAGGTGCTCGGCCAGCGACTTGGCGAGCGTGGTCTTGCCGGCGCCGATCAGGCCCGCGATGCCGATGAAGGCGTTGCCGAGAGGCGACTGGTTGTCCATGAGTCCTCCGTCGACCGGCGCGCCGGTCAGAGGTGCCTGGCGAGGTGAGCGAAGCTCGGGGTCAGGGCGCCGCGGAGCGCGATCGTCGCGCGCCGCAACGGGGCCGGCAGCCCGCTCTGCTCGAGGCTGCCGGAGAGGTCGGCGGCGGCGAGCGCCGGGAGCAGCGGGGCGAGCGCGGCGGAGAAGCTCTGCGAGGCCTCGCGCGGCAGCTCGGCGGGCAGCGTGTCCACCGCGAGGATGACGGGCCCGCGGCCGGCGAAGCCGTCCCGGGCCTCACCGGTCTCCGGGTCATAGACGAAGACCGGCCGCTCGGGGCTGGTCGTGCGCAGCGTGACCTCCACCGAGCCCGCGACGTCGCAGGAGAGGTCGCCGATCACCCGCAGGCGCGGCGTGTCCTCGGCGCCATGCAGCGCGCGCAGCCCGGCCGCGGTGACGAGGCGCGGGTAGCGCGGCTCCCAGTAGACGCAGTTGAGCAGCAGCGTGAGGTGCGGCAGGTAGCGCTCGAAGCAGGCGCGGTAGCCCTCGGGGCAGACGTAGTAGTCCTCGAGGAGGAACCTGGAGCGTCCGGCGAGGGGCTCGACCATCTCCTCCTCGCGGAAGACCACCTTGGCCAGGCCCGGCTCGTCGCCGCGCAGGCCGGCGAGCTCGTCGGGACGGAGCGCGCGCGGGCGCAGCCGGTCGATCATCTCCTGCGCGCCCGAGGAGACCTTGCCGTAGCCGGTGAGCCCGATGACCAGGGGGCGGAGCGCCCGCGGCACGCCCTCCTCGGCGAGCGCGGCGCCGACCGCCTCCACGGCGGCGAAGGCCTCCTCCAGCGAGCCGTAGCGGTGGGCGGGCTGGAGCCTGGCGAAGGGCGTCTCGATCCCCTCGAGGAGCAGGCGCTGGCCGAGCGCCCAGAGGCTGCCCACGGCGCCCGCCAGCCCGGCGAAGCGCCCGAAGTAGACGAGCCGGTGCGCCTGGTCGTCGGCGATCTTCTCGTAGTCGAGGAGCGTGCAGCCGAGCTCGAGGAGCCGCCGCAGCAGCGGCATGTTCTGCGGCTGCCCCTTGATGGTGTGCGAGAAGATGACGTAGGTCTTGCCGGCGGCGAGCTGCTCGGGCGGGACCTCGCGCACCCCGAGGACGATGGGGTAGGGCGCGAGGTCCGGGGCCAGCGAGGCGCCGGCCGCGCGGTACTCCTCGTCGCTGAAGGCGCGCTGAGGTGATGGCTGGACGGCCACCTCGAGGCCCTGCGCGCGGAGCTGCCGCAGGTCCTCGGGGGTGAGCGGCGCCCGGCGCTCATGGGGGCTCTGGTCCTCGCGACGGATTACGATGGGCTGCACGCGCGGACTATACGGAGCGCCCGCGGAGGTCGCAAGGCCGCGCTGCGCGGCGGGTCAACGCTCAGCGCTGCGCTGCGGGTGGGCGCGAGAGGAGGCGGCGGCAGCAGGCCTCTCGCGCTGCTCCCGGGGCGCGTCGCGAGCCCCGGGGCGTGGCTCAGAGGTGGAGGTCGGCGCGGAGGTCCTCGGAGTAGAGCCCGGCCAGGCGCGCGAGGGCTCGCCCGGGGCGTGGCTCAGAGGTGGAGGTCGGCGCGGAGGTCCTCGGAGTAGAGCCCGGCCAGGCGCTCGAGGGCCCGCCCGGCGGCGTCGAGCCGCTCGGGGAGCCGGACGCTGAGGTGCACGTAGAGATCGCCGCGGCCCCCGTCCTCGTCGGGCAGCCCCTTGCCGCGCAGGCGGAGGCGCTCGCCGCCGCGGCTCCCCGCGGGCACCGGCACCCGCACCCAGCCCTCGAGCGTGGGGATCTGCACGCTGGCGCCCTGGTGGGCCTCGGGGATGGTGACCGGGAGCTCGAGCACGAGGTCGTAGCCCTCGCGCCGGAAGTACGGGTGCGGGAGGACCACCACCTCGAGGAAGAGGTCGCCGGGCATCCCGCCGCGCCGGCCCGCGCGGCCGCGCCCCTTCATCCGCAGCTGGTAGCCGGACTGCACGCCGGGGGGCAGGTGGACGGAGAGGGCCCCGCCGGCGGGCGCGGTGAGCTTGACCTCGCCGCCGTGGATGGCGGTGAGGAGGTCGATCTCGAGCGGCGCGTGCACGTCCGGCGACTCGTCGCCCCGGAGGCCGCGGTCCTCGCGTCCCTGCGGCTCCTCGCGGCCCCAGCGGCGCGACCGCGTGTCCTCCCGGCGGGGGCCGTGGTCCTCGCGTCCCTGCGGGACGGGGCCCTCGCGCATCCGGTCTCTGCCTGGGCCGTCCTCGCGCGACCGGCCGTGACCCCGCTCTCCCGGCCAGCGGCCCGAGGGCTCCGCCGGCGCGCGCCGGCGCGGGTCCGCCTCGCCGTGGCGCCGCGGCGCTTCCTTCTCGCGCGGACGGCGCTCGCCCTCGGCCGGGCGGCCGCGCTCCGCTCCCCCGCGGCCAGCGGAGCGGGCCTGCGCCCGCGCCGCGCGGGCGTCGAAGCCGATGGCCAGGGAGGCCTCACCGAACTCGTCGAAGAGCGCTCGCCGGCCCGCGTCGGAGAGGACCGAGTAGGCCTGTCCGAGGAGCTTGAAGTGCTCCTCGGCGCCCGCGCTCTTGTTGACGTCCGGGTGATACTTGCGCGCGAGGCTGCGGTAGATCTGCCGGAGCTCGTCGACGCTCACGTCGTGCGCCACGCCGAGGATCTGATAGGGATCGAAGGCCACGCTCTACCTGCTCCGCTCTGGTGCGATGGTACACGAGCCCGCGCCGGCGCGCTCCTCCCCTCAGCTCAGCAGGCAGCGCTCCTCGGACTCCTCCACCGCCTCCTCCGCGGCGGTGTCCGCCGTGGCCTCGGTGGCCTCAGTGGTGGCCGCACCAGCGGCGGTCGCCCCGACGCCCTGCCTGCGCAGGTGCCGCTCGACCAGCTCGGAGAGGGTGATCTTGTCGAGGACACCCTCGATCGCGGCGGTGACCTCGGACCAGACGTCGCGGGTCACGCAGCGGTGAGAGCGCGCGCAGAAGCTCGGGTCGCTGACGCAGTCGATGATGGAGACCGGCCCCTCGACGGCGCGCAGGATGTCGCCGAGCCGGATCTCGTCGGGGCGCTTGCCGAGCAGGTGCCCGCCGCCGATGCCGCGCCGGCTGTGCACCAGCCCGGCGTTCTTCAGCGAGGTGAAGATGGTGTCGAGGTACTTGCGGGAGACACCCTGGTTGTCGGCGATCGACTGCATCATCACCGGGCCCTCGCCTTGATGGAGCGCGAGCTCCAGCATGGCCCGGATCGCGTAGCGGCTTCGCGTCGAGATCTTCACTCCGTGAATAGTGGGCCGGCCGCCGGCAGGCGTCAAGCTCGGGTCGGGGAGCTGTCCTCGAGGGGCGCGGGCTCCGCCTCCGCCTCCCGGAGCGGCTCCTCGACGAAGAAGGGCGCGTGGTTGGCGCCGAAGACCGGCGGCGTGCGGCGCAGGATGGCGGCGATCGCCGGCTCGCGGCAGAACTCGCGATCGAGGAAGTGGCGGATCGCGCGGCGGTCCCAGCCCTCTGCGTGGACGAAGCCGGTGTAGAGGCCGAGGTCGTGCGGGCGCGCGGCGAGCGGGCGGTAGCGGAGGTCGGGCTCCTCGGGGTTGCCGAGCGGCAGGTTGAGGAGCGCGACGTTCAGGAAGGCGAGCTGCGAGGCGCGGGCGGCGACGAACTCGAGGGTGCGCAGGGCGTCCTCGCGCTGCTCGCCGGGCACGTTGAACATCAGGTAGAGGTAGACCGCGACGCCCTCGCCGGCGAGGCGCTCGAGGCTGGCCGAGGCCTGCGCGAGGTCGATGCCCTTGCGCAGGCGGGCGAGGATACGCGGCGAGGCGGACTCGAGGCCGAGCTGCAGCATGGCGCAGCCCGAGCGGCGCAGGCCGCGCGCGAGCTCGGGCGCGGCGAGCTCCGGGGTGAAGCGCGCGAAGCCGTACCAGCGCGCCGACCAGCGCTCTCCGGCGAGCGCCGCGAGGGCGGCCGGCGGCACGGCGCTGTCGGAGAGGTGCACCAGGCCGGCGCCGGTCCGGCGCCGCACCTCGTCGACGAGCGAGGGCACCGCCGCGGCGGGGAGCGACTCGAAGCAGCGCTCGGCGAGCGCCTCGGGGCAGTAGTTGCAGCGGCGCCAGAAGCAGCCGCGGCTGGTCGAGGCTGGGGCGATCCGCTCGCGGGCGAGGTAGCGCTGCCAGGGGACGCCCTCGTAGTCGGGCACCCCGCGCGGCGCCTCGCTCGCCCCGGCGCTGCCGCGACCCAGGCGCTCGAGGATCGCTGGCAGGCCCTCGCCGAAGACCACGCGGTCGACGGCGGGCTGGAGCGCGGTCGGCTCGAGGCGGCCCTCCCAGCAGGTGAGGAGCGCGCCGCCGAGGAGGACCGGCACCGCGGGCAGCCGTCGCTTGAGGACGCCGGCCAGCGCCAGCGCCGGCAGCGCCTGGTGCAGGTAGTTGACGGAGATGCCGAGGAGGCGGGGAGGGTCGGCGGCGAGGCGCTCGGCGAGCGCGGTGAAGCTCGGGTGAAACGGGCAGCGCTCGGGCTCGCGCGCCGCCCTGCGGAGGTCCTCCGAGGCGAGCGGGCTCAGGTGCAGGTCGTGGTAGTTGGCGAGGCCGACCCGCACCTCGCCGGAGACGAGCGTCAGCACCTGGGTCAGGTCGGCGATCGCCGCGCGGTAGCGGTCGACGCTGGCGTAGGCGGCGCCGCCCCTGAGCTGCGCGAGCGCGCGGCCGCGGCCTCGCACCGCCCGCCGCTTGGCGGTGGAGCGCGCGGTCTCCTCGGGGACCGAGGCGAGCAGCGCCTCGAGGGCCTCCACGCTGAGGTCGCAGAGCTCCACCGCGACGCCGCGGGCGCGCAGCCCGGCCGCGAGGAGCCCGAGGCCGATCGGCGGCTCGCAGGGCAGGGCGACCGGGGGGTGGAGCAGGACGACGTCCATCGCCGCGGCATCTTACACGAGCGGACCGGGGGGTCGAGGGGCGAGCGGCGCCCGCGCGAGCCCTCGCGGCCGGTGTCGCGGTCCCGGCCTCGCGACCGTCGAGGAGACCCGGGCCGCGCCGCCGGATCCCGCGCCCCTCGCGCGCCTTGCTGCGACAGGCTTTTCTGTTATACGTTCCAGCCGGCCTGCCCCCCGGGCAGGGCACGCCACCTTGCTGGAGGAGATCCCGTGCGGCTTGCTCTCGCGCTCTCTCTCGTGCTCACCCTCGCGGCCTGCTCGGACGACACCAAGGCGAAGGACGCCAGCGTCGACCACGCCGCGCCCGACAGCTCCCAGCTCGAGGCGGGCGCCGAGGCCGGCAAGCCCGACGTCAAGCCGGACGCGAAGAAGGCCGACCTCTCCGTCGACGCCGCCCCGCTCACCGAGTGGAAGCAGCTGCCGGTCGCGCAGAGCGACACCATCTACGGCATCTGGGGCGACTCGGCGAGCAACATCTACCTCGTCGGCAAGGACGGCGGGATCGTCCACTACGACGGCAAGGCCTGGATCAAGCAGGCCAACCCCGAGAAGAGCGACCTCTACGCCGCCTGGGGCAAGTCGGCGACGGAGGTCTACGCCGGCGGCGAGGGGATGGTCGTCTACTGGAACGGCACCCAGTGGGCCAAGGCCTACGACTCCACCAGCTATCACTTCCGCAAGCTCTGGAGCGCGCCGGGCTCGAGCAACGTCTGGGCCGTCGGCGAGATGAACGGCTACATCTATTACAAGAGCGGCAGCACGCCGACCAGCTACTGGAGCTCGGTCTCCTTCTACGGCAAGACGGCGGCCTCGATGTACGGCATCTGGGGCGTCTCGGCGAGCGAGATCTACGTGGTCGGCGACGGCGGCCTGATCATGAAGTGCGCCGGGACCTGCACCTCGAGCAGCGCCTGGACCATCATGGCCTCGGGCACCACCTCGAACCTGCGCGACATCTGGGGCGTCAACTCGGGCGACCTCTACGCGGTGGGCCTCGACGGGACCATCCTCCACTACGACGGCACCAAGTGGAGCGTCGCCGACGGCACCAGCGGCCTCACCTCGTACTGGTACGGGATCTGGGGGAGCGGGCCGAAGGACATCTACGTGGTCGGCAACTCGATCTTCAAGCCGGACGAGACCATCGTCCACTACGACGGCACCAGCTGGACCAAGATGAGCGCGCCCAAGCTGCCGCTCTCGGGCGTCTGGGGCAGCTCGGACAAGGACGTCTACGCGATCGCCCCCGGGGCGGTCCTGCACTACGCCGGCAAGCCGTAGCGGGCGGCCGGAGCGGCCAGCCGCTCCGCTCATCTGCCAGCGCGGGCGCGGCCCGCGAGGAGGAGCGCATGTCAGAGATCAGGCCATTTCGAGGCATCCGTCCGCGGCCGGAGCAGGCCGCCGCCATCGCGGCGCCGCCCTACGACGTGGTCGACTACGACGAGGCGCGCGCCTACGTCGCGGAGCGGCCGCACAGCTTCCTCCGCGTCGAGAAGTCGGAGATCGAGCTCTCCCGCAGCCTCGATCCGCTCGACCCGAAGATCTTCGAGAACGGCGCCAGGAACCTGGCGCGGCTGCAGGCCGACGGCCGCATGCTCCGCGACGCGGAGCCCTGCTTCTACCTCTACCAGCAGAAGATGGGCGATCACGTGCAGGTCGGGCTCGTCGCCGGGGCCTCGGTCGCCGAGTACCAGCAGGGCCTGATCAAGAAGCACGAGCACACCCGCGCGGACAAGGAGGAGGAGCGGACGCGGCACGTGGACCTGGTCGGCGCCAACACCGGGCCGGTCTTCCTCACCTACCACGCGCGCCCGGAGATCGACGCCTTCGTGAAAGGCGTCCGCGAGCGCAAGCCCGAGGTCGACTTCGTCGCCGAGGACGGGATCGGCCACGTGCTCTGGGTGATCCGGCAGGCCGCCGAGGTCAAGCGGGTGAGCGAGCTCTTCGCGCGCGTGCCCTTCCTCTACGTCGCCGACGGCCACCACCGGAGCGCCGCGGCCTCCCGCGTGCAGCAGGCGCGGCGCGAGAAGAACGGCAAGCACACCGGGCAGGAGCCCTACAACTACTTCCTCACCGTGATCTTCCCGCACGACCAGATGAAGATCATGGAGTACAACCGCGTCGTCCTCGACCTCCGCGGCCACACCCCGGAGCAGCTGCTGACGGCGATCGAGCGCTCCTTCGAGGTCAGCCCGGCGCCCCAGGCGAGCCCGGAGCGGCCGAAGAGCTTCGGCATGTTCCTCGACGGCAAGTGGTACCGTCTGCAGGCGCGCGCCGGGAGCTACCCGGAGCAGGACCCGGTGGGGAGCCTGGACGTCGCCATCCTGCAGAACAACCTCCTGCAGCCGCTCCTCGGGATCGAGAACCCGCGCACGGACAAGCGCATCCAGTTCGTCGGCGGGATCCGCGGCACCGAGGAGCTCGAGCGGCGCGCGCGCAAGGCCGGCAGCGGCGTCGCCTTCGCGCTCTACCCGACGGGGATCGAGCAGCTGATGGCGATCGCGGACGCCGGCGAGGTGATGCCGCCGAAGTCGACCTGGTTCGAGCCGAAGCTGCGCAGCGGGATGATCGTGCGCAGCATCAATGACTAGTTAGCAAGGGACTCTTCACGGAAAGGGGAGTGTCATGCTGGTGCTCATGTCTGATTCCTTCGACGCGTCGCTGCCCGCTCGCCTGAAGGAGCTCGGCCTCGAGGTGACCGACGACAAGTCCCGGGTGGCCGAGGCTGACGTCGTCCTCATCCGCAGCAAGACCAAGTGCACCAAGGAGTACATCGACGGCGCGCCGAAGCTGAAGCTGATCATCCGCGGCGGCGTCGGGCTCGACAACGTCGACGCGGCGCACGCGAAGGAGAAGGGCATCCAGGTGCAGAACACGCCCAAGGCCTCCAGCGTGGCGGTCGCCGAGCTGGCGATGGCGCTGATGATCGCGGCGCCGAACCAGCTGATCGCCGGCCACAACAGCATGGCCGAGGGCAAGTGGCTGAAGAGCGAGCTCAAGCGCACCG
>JAKLHH010000221.1 GCA_022710245.1 Myxococcota bacterium | reverse complement strand
GCGCTTGCCCGCGAATTAGCAAGGGGTGTGGAGGGCGCTGCTGTCTCATCCCGGAGCGTCCCGAAGGGACGCGAGGACCAGCGCCCCCCGCGAGCGGGGGTCCCCACGCCCCGCCGGACAGAAGCGTTCGACAATCGTGATCGCCGATTTAGCTCGGCTCGCCGCGGCGGCTGGAGCGCCGTCAGCCCACGCCGCTCGTCTCCCCTGGCAGGGGCGCGTTCCGCGCGAGCCAGGGCACCGGGAAGATCAGCACGGGCACCGGGGAGAGCTTCACCACCTGCTCGGCCGTGGTGCCGAAGAGCGCCTCGCGGAGCCGTCCGTGCGAATGCGAGGGCAGCGCGATCAGCTCGTCGCCGAGCGCGCGCGCGACCTCGACCAGCGACTCGGGGACGTTGACGCCGATGGTGACGTTCGGGGTGCAGCGCCGGGTGCCGAGCCGGTCCACCGCGTGCTGGAGCTCCTCGGCGCGGGCGTGCCTGAGCTCGTCGCTGCTCTCCTGCGGCACCAGCAGCGGCGGCTCGCTCGGGATCGCCGGCACCGGGATCGGCAGCCGGATCACGTGCACGTAGTCGACCTCCGCGTCGAGCCGCTCGGCGAGCAGGACGGTGGCGCGCAGCCCACGTTCGCTCGGCTCGCTGAAGTCTGTCGCCGCGAGCAGCCGTCGATAGCGCGGCGCGGGCGCGGCCTCCTCCCCGTGCTGCCCGGGACGCGCAGGCAGCAGCAGCAGCGGCACCTCGCAGCGCCGCAGCAAGCGCTTCGCCGTGTGGCCGAGGACGACCCGCCCCGGTCCGCGCGCTCCGCTGGTCCCCGCGATGACGAGCGCCGCGCCCTGCGCTCGCGCGTAGCTGGCGATCTCCTCGGCGGCCTCACCGGCCAGCGTGAGCAGCTTGATCTCCCGCGCGCCCAGAGAGCGCAGCCGCGCCGCCGCCGCCTCGAAGCGGCGCCCCCGCTCCGTCTCCACCTGGTCCAGGTAGCTGGTGAGCTGCCGCGAGGAGCGGAACCCGTAGCGGCTCACCTCATCGATGTTGAGCAACGTGATCGGTGACCCGGCCGCCGCGGCGAACGCCGCCGCGTGCCGGTACCCCTCCTCGTCGCTCGGCGACAGCTCCGTCGCGACGACGATCTCGCGTATCTGCATCTCGCCCTCCTCGCCCGGCCCCTGCGCCGCCAGGAAAGCTACCAGGGGCGGCGCTGCGGGCAAGCTCGTTCGGTGCTGCGCGCGCCTCGCGGCGAGCTTGGTACGCCGGCTGCAGCGACCTCGGCGCTTGACCATGGAGGACACGTGATGAGGCTGTCGCAGTCGTGCTCGAAGCAGGTCGGGGGGCGCGCGCCGCGCGCGATCAAGCGGGCGGCCCTCGCGCTGACGCTGGCGGGGAGCGCGCTCCTCGGGAGCGGAGCGCGGGCGCAGCCCGCGCAGAAGCAGCCGCCCGCGCAGAAGGAGCCCGCGCAGAAGGAGCCCACGCAGGAGCCGCCGGCGCAGGAGCAGCAGGGGGAGAACCAGCCCGGGGAGAGCAACGCGCCCGGCAAGAGCGCGCCCGGCAAGAACGGCAAGAACGGCACGGGCCCGGAGGCGACCCGCGCGCGCATCGCGGCGATCCGTCAGCAGCTCGCGTCGGCGCAGGAGCAGGCGATCAAGCGCGACCGCTCGCTCGGGATGCGCCGCGACGAGGTCCTCACCGCCGTGAAGCGTCGGATGCGGGCCGAGGGAGCCGACCCGACCGACGTGGAGAAGAAGATCAAGTCGGTGCAGGCCAGGCTTCAGAACAAGTCGCTCTCTGACAAGGAGCGGCAGAAGGCGATGCGGGAGCTGGCGATGACCATGGACCGCTTCGACCGCGCCCGCGTCACCGCGCTGCAGGACCCGAAGATCAAGTCGATGATCAAGTCGTTCCAGCAAGACCTGCTGCCGGCCATGCGCAAGGTCGACGGGCGCGTACCGTCGCTGATCCAGGAGCTGCAGCAGGCCGAGGCCTCGCTCGGCGGCGGCCAGGGCTGAAGCGCACCGGACTCGCGCGAGTCGCCGCGCTCAGAGCTTGCAGAAGCTGCGCAGGGAGATGCCCTGCAGGCCGAGCTGGTAGAGGCAGTCCACCTCGACCTTGTTCAGCTGCCTGCGCCACAGCGCGACCTCGTCCAGCGCCGCCTCGAGCGGGGCCGCGGCGGCGCCGCCCACGTCGACGTGCGCGGGTGCGGCCGGTGGCTGCCACTTCGGAGTGGTGCCGTCCCCGCGGCCCGTGTAGAGCGACGCGTTGCCCCAGAGGGTGGTCGAGCTGGCGGTCCAGCTGCCGACGAGGTGCATCCACTTGCTCCCGTTCCAGGCCGCCTCGAGCCCCTGCACGTCGAAGAAGGGCGCGGCCGGCACTTTGTTGGTGACATCGTCGACGGCGATCCCGATCGCGCCCGAGCTGGCCCCGTTCCAGAGCGGCTGGCAGGCGAGGTAGGGGCCGCCGCAGGTCTCGGCGGCGCTGGTGATGGCGAAGAGCTGCCGTCGCTGATCACACGGCACGTCCCAGCCGCCCTTGATCCAGAGCGCGACCGTGCCGGCGGCCGGGTTGTAGTAGCTCACCGGGAAGCGCAGCTGCCCGCCCTGCTTGAACCCGGCGGCGCCGCCGAGCTTGCCCGGTGTCGACTGGACGATGGCGGAGCTGAGCTCCGGGCCGAGGCCATCGACGGCGTTCCGGAAGATGCCGGCGGCCCCGCCCTCGAAGTCGAGGAGCAGGCTGAGGTCGGCGCAGAGGATGGCCGCACACCCTGGAGGCACATCGCGGGTCAGGTCGCCGGCCAGCGGGCGCTCGCCCGCGTGCGCGTCGAGGGGAGGCAGCGGCGGCCGCTCCGCGCGCGAGGCGTCGCTGGCTCGCGCTCCACCCGGGAGGAACGGGAGCAGCTGGTGGCAGCCGCCGAGGAACGCGAGGGTGACACAGAGGATCGCGCGCATGAGCCCCCGATGCTAGCACGCGCGCCTCGCATGTGGAGCGGCGCCCGCACGTTGGGCGGTGGCGGGGAGCTGCCGCGACCGACAATCTTGGGGCGCCGGCCAGACCCCGCCCGCGACTACTGGGTGACGAGCTCGCGGTAATGACGGACGTGATCGGAGAAGAAGCTGCGCAGCGTGGGCTTCACCAGCGCGGCGGGGAAGATCAGCTTGTCCATGCCGAGGCGGTGCGCGGAGTGGAACGTCACCCGGGTCTGCCCCTGGCCGTACGCCTCGAAGGCGACCGAGCCCACGTCCATCGCGGTGGTCTTGTTCTCCGAGCTGTGCACGCGCCAGTACATCGTCACGCCGGTCAGGTTGCCGGCCGCGTCGCGGCGCTCCTCGCGCTGCTCGACCTTTGTCATGTCCATGTTGAGCGCCCGCAGGTTGAGGTCACCCGGGAGCCCCGAGAGGACCATGCGCTCGACCTGGCGCACGGGCTTGCCGTCCGCGCTCCGCTCGGTGACCTTCACCGCGCCGCCCAGGTAGTGGTCGAGGTGCGTGCCCCACTGGTCCGCCGGCATCTTCTCGAGGAAGCGGGCGAGCGGCAGGTTGACCAGGCCCTGCGTGATCTCCACCGCGGCGGTCTTCGGACCGGCGCCGCGGCCGTCATCGACCTTCTGCGTGTAGCTGACCGAGAAGGCATCCGCGAGCTGCCGCGGCGTGGCGCTCGCCAGGCGCTGCTTGACGTGACCTGGCACCTGCGACTGGAAGGACTTCACCGTGGAGACGAAGCTCCAGTCCCGGGGCGTCGGCGAGAAGTTCATCGGGATCGGTCGCTGCTGTGGCTTGAGCCCGGTCGTCAGCTTGCCCCACGCCGACTTCGCGGCGGAGAGCGGGTTCGCGCGGACGGTGGTGGGGACGCAGATCAAGACCGCAGCCAGGATGCAGAGCCTGCTGGCCATGGGGTAGCTCCTTGTTGGTGACTCCGCGCTTGTGCAAGCGATGTGCCCTGGCCGCGCGGTCCCCCCCCTGCCGCAAACAGCTGGAACGACAGGACCGTGCCGCGGCCCCCTCGTCACGCCTCGGAGACACTGGCTGGCTCGAGGAACCACCCGCGCCAGGGTCCAATGTCACCACGCACGACTTGCCCGCGCGATCACGCAACCGCTTGCGTGCTCGCGACGGCCACGGGGCGGTATCTCCGCGGCATCACGGGTGCACCTCGCTGGACCTCCGCTTGCATTCTCTGGCCTCATGCCGAACCCATACCCATCTCCTGATGCTCTGGTGGGCGAGATCGTGGACGGCAGGTTCGCCGTGCTCGAGCGCAAGGCCACCGGGCGCTACCTGGTCTACGACCTCGAGGGGTTGCGCGAGCTGGAGATGGTGTGGCGCCGCGACGCGCTGGTCCCCTGCTCGGCGATGCAGGAGCTGGCCCGCGCGGCCACGGCCCCGGCGCCCCGCCGGCGCCCGGCGCTGACGACCGGTCGGTTCGAGGCTGCCTGGTTCGCGCGCGGCGAGGAGCTCGCCGCGGACGATGAGGAGGGCGTGGTGATGGACTACGAGGCCTACCAGGCGCAGCTCGAGCAGGTCACCGACGCGCCTTCGTGGCACGACGCGCCTTCGTGGCACGGCGCGCCTTCGTGGCACGGCGCGAGGAGGGCGTAGCCGAGCTCACCCCCGCCGGCGGGGCGGCAGCTGCCTCGGCTGGCGACGGCCGCGCAGCTCTCGCGCGTGCTCGCGCCGCTGCGCGCGGGCGAGCCGCCCCATCACCTTGCGACCGCTCCGCATCGCGCCGCGCACGCGCTTCGCCTGCTCGCGGAGGCGCGCCACCCGCTGCGGCCGCTTCGACCAGACCTGGCTGAGGATGAAGACGACGAGCGGCAGCACCATCGCGTCCAGCAGCAGGAACCCGACGTAGCCGAGCGAGCCGAAGACGCGGACGAGGACGCGGACCGGGCCGCCGAGCTCGAGCGAGGTCTCCTCCTCGGGGGCGGTCCCGTCGTCGACCGCGGGCGACGGCTGCTCGCGGCGGGCGGGCGGGCCAGCGAGCAGCGCGCGCACCGCGCCGGTCGAGGCCGGGCGGTGGGTCGGGTCGGGCTCCAGCATCCGCTGCAGCACCTCGCGCAGCGGCGAGGCGGGCATCACCGCGCCGAGGTCCGCGCGCAGCCCCTGGCGCGGCAGCTTGTCGGCCTCGGTCCCGGTGGCGAGCGCCGCGAGCGTGGCGCCGAGACCGTAGATGTCCGTCGCGGGCGTCGCCTCGCCGTGGAGCTGCTCGGGCGCCATGTAGCCGAAGCTCCCGACCACCGTCGAGCCGCCGTCGGGGCGGAGCGCGACGCGCACGCCGCCGAAGTCGACCAGCGCGAGGCGCCCGTCCGGGCGCTGGATGAAGTTCGCCGGCTTGAGGTCGCGGTGCACGACCGGCGGCCTGAGCCCGTGCAGGTAGTCGAGGATGCCGAGCCCCTGGTGGAGGAGGTTCCAGAGCTGCGCCTCCGGGAGCGGCTGCCGGGCGCGCACCAGGCGCTGGAGCGGCGTCCCCTCGACGAGCTCCATCACCAGGAAGTAGCGGCCCTGCTCCTCGAGCGCGAAGGTGTCAAGGTAGCGCGGGATGGCCGGGTGGTCGAGCGCGCGCAGCACCTGACACTCGCGCTCGAAGAGGTCGAAGGGCTTCCAGCCCCCGTCGCCGAGCTGGATCACCTTCACCGCCACCGCGCGACCGCTCTCGGCGTCCACCGAGCGGTACGTGCGCCCCTGCCCGCCCTCGCCGAGCGGCGCGCCGAGCGGGTAGCGCGCCGCCTTGGCGCCGGAGCTGCTCGTGCTGGGCTGGTCGACGGTGGCCACTGCCGGGAAATGGAGCACGGGGGGCGGGGGAGCGCAAGCGCCGCGCCGCCTCATGGTGGGCTCGTGGAACTTTGTGCAGGTGCCGGCCTCTTAGCCGTTGGCCGGAGGAAATCGCCATGAGAATGAGAAGCTCGCGCGCCGCGCTCGCGGCGCTCTGCGCATCGGTCTGTCTGCTCGCCGCACCGGCGAGCGCCGAGGAGGCGACGCTGCCTGGTCGCGCCGCGGTCGGCGCCTACATCCTCGGGTCGCGCACGCTGGTCGCGGGCTCGCAGGCCAGCTTCCGGGTCGCGGTGCACTGGGCCTCGGCCCCGACCGTCTCGGGGCCACTCGCCGGGGCCCGGGTCGAGCTCGTGATGCCGCAGCCCCGCGGCCAGGCGCTGCTGCTCGCGCGCGGAGCGACCGACGCGAGCGGGGGCGCGGACCTCCGCTTCGTCGTCCCGAAGCGGACCGGCGACGAGCGACTGCGCGTCCGCGTCGCCTCGCCGCTCGGGCGGACCGAGGCCGGCTGCGAGGTGCAGATCGTCCCGGGCGGACGCCTGCTCGTCTCGAGCGACAAGAACCTCTACCAGCCGGGCCAGACGATCCACACGCGCGTCCTCGCGCTCCGCGGCATCGACCTCCGCCCGCTCGCGGCGAGCCCGGTCGTCCTCCAGATCAAGGACCCCAAGGGGAACGTCATCACCCTCAAGCGCCAGCTCACCTCGCGCTTCGGGATCGCCACGCTCGATCTCCCGCTCGCCGACGAGATCAACCTCGGTCGCTACGAGCTCGAGGCCTGGTCCGAGGGGACCGCGGGAGAGGTCGAGCGCGGGCACCGATCGGTGGAGGTCAAGCGCTATGTGCTGCCGAAGATCAAGCTCGCGATCGAGACCGATCGCCCCTACTACGCGCCTGGCGACCTCGTCCGCGGCACGGTGCGGGCGAGCTACTTCTTTGGCGAGCCGGTCAAGGGGAGCGCGAGCGTCAAGCTGATGAGCCGCTTCTCCGGGCCGCTGGTCGCGACGTCGCTGCCGACGATCCGGCTCGACGCCGAGGGGCGCGGGACCTTCGAGGCACGCACGCTGGGCTTGAGCGGCGACGGCGAGCTCCGCGTGATCGCGACCGTCACCGACGAGGCGGGCCAGCGCCAGGTCGCCGACCTCGCGCGCCCCATCACCGCGCGCCCGCTCTCGGTCGCGATCGCCTCGGAGAACAGCCACCTCGTCCGCGGCTTGAAGAACCGGGTCCACGTCGTGGCGGGCTACCCCGATGGACGCCCGGCGATCGGCGCGAACGTCGAGCTCAGCCTCGGGGCGCAGCGCGCGACGGCGCAGACCGACGCGCTCGGCAGCGCGACGCTCTCGCTGCTCGCGCCGGGCCTCGTCCCGGGCAAGACGCGCCACGACGACGGGGAGAGCTCCGCGTCGGTCCGCGTCGAGGTCAAGGACCGCCTCGGCCAGAGGGCCACGCTCCAGGAGAACCTGCCCGTCGCGCCCTGGCAGGCGGTGCTCATCCGCCCCGCGCGGGCGCTCGTGCCAGCGGGGGCCGCGGTCGAGGCCGAGCTCCTCGCGTCGCCGCTCCAGCGGCTCGCGAGCGGCGACCGGGTCTACCTCGACGTGGTCAAGGGCGGGCAGACGCTCGCCACCTTCACGCGCCAGCTGGGCCGCCGCCGCGCGACGGTGAGCTTCCAGCCGAGCGCGGCGCTCTTCGGGCTCCTCGAGCTGCGGGCTTACCGGCTCGCCGCGACCGGCGAGCGCGTCGGCACCTCGCGGCTCGTCTACGTCGACCACCCGGGCGAGCTCAAGATCGAGGCGCGCGCCGATCGTGCGGTCTATCGCCCCGGCGAGACCGCGCGCCTCTCCTTCCAGGTGAGCGACAGCCGGAGCGGCGAGGGCGTCGAGGCGGCGCTCGGGCTCGTCGCCGTCGACGACGCGGTGGTCGCCCTCGGCGGCCTCGAGCGGAGCGCCCCCAAGGTCTTCTTCACGCTCGCCGGCTACCTCTGGCAGAAGGGGCGCGAGCCGCGCGTGCTGCCCGCCGGGCAGGACCTCGCCGGCTGGGTGATGGGGCGCGAGCCGGCCGCGAGGCGAGGCCGCGCGCTCGAGCTGCTGCTCGCCGCGGCCGCGCCGGCCGAGGCCACGCTCTTCGAGACCAACCCGTGGCAGGAGCGGCGCGAGGCGTGGGAGCGTCAGGCGCCCGGCCTGGTCCGCGCGGCGCGCGCGTTCATGCGCGATCACAGCGTCGGCGAGCAGCGACCGACGGGGTGGCGCTTCGCGCAGGACCTGGTGCCGCGGCTCGCGGCCGCGAGCCTGATCAAGAAGGAGGAGGTCCACGATCCGTGGCGGCGCGTGGTGCGGCCGCACCACCTCCGCGCGGTGGACCCGGGGTTCGTCTTCGCCAGGCTCGCCGAGCCGCTCGCGCGAGAGAAGCTCGAGGAGATCTACCACGCGCTCGCCGCCGTCTGGCAGGAGCTCGAGCTCCCGCGCGAGGGCGTGCCCGGGCTCCCCGCGCGCAAGCAGCCGCTCATCTTCCCGCGCGACCTCCTCGGGCGGCTCGTCAAGCTCGGCAAGCTCAAGCCGAGCGCGGTCGTCGATCCCTGGGGCCAGCCCTTCCGGATCCTGAGGACGCCGCGCAGCTTCGTGAACCCCTACTACACCGGCCTCGTCACCCGCACCGTCATCCACTCGGCGGGCCCCGACGGCATCTCGGGCACCAGGGACGACATCGGACCGGCCGGCCCGCGGCGCACGGTCGCGGTCCTCGGGCGCCACGGCGCCCTCGGCAGCGACGCGGCCGACGCGCTCGGCGGGCTCATCGGCGACCAGATCGGCGAGGCGTACGGCACCGGCGGGCTCGGCCTGATCGGCTACGGGCGGGGCGGAGTCGGCGTGGGCTACGGCGCCGGCGTCGGGCGGCTCTCCGGCCGCGGCTCCGGCGGCGCGCTCCCGGCGCGGGTGCGCTCGAGCTTCCCCGAGACGCTGCTCTGGAACCCGGAGCTCGTCACCGATCGCAGCGGCCGCGCGAGCCTCGAGGTGCCGCTCGCCGACAGCATCACGACCTGGAAGCTCCTCGCGACCGGCTCCTCGCGGGAGGGCCTGCTCGGCAGCGCGAGCCTCGACCTCCGCGTGTTCCAGGACTTCTTCGTCGACCTCGACCTGCCGGTCGCGCTCACCCAGGGGGACCGCATCAGCGTGCCGGTCACCGTCTACAACTACCTCAAGGGCCGCCAGCGCGTGACCCTGCGCCTCGCGCGCGAGCGCTGGTTCGACGCGCAGGGCCCGCTCGAACAGACGATCGAGCTCGAGCCCTCGCAGGTCGGCGTGCGCCGCTTCACGATCGTCGCGCGCCGGATCGGCCGCCAGGAGCTGACGGTGCACGCGTCGAGCGCGAGCGGCGGCGCGGTGGGCGCGAGCGGCGGCGCGGCGAGCGCGAGCGGCGGCGCGGCGAGCGCGGCCGACGCGATCCGCAGGCAGGTGCAGGTCGAGCCCGACGGCGTCGAGCACGCGACGACGCGCGGAGGGACGCTGCGGAGCGCCTCGGGGCGCG
>JAKLHH010000220.1 GCA_022710245.1 Myxococcota bacterium | reverse complement strand
TGGTGGCCCATGGCGGACCTGCGTATGATCTCCCGCCAGTGGCTCTTGGGGGGGGGCAGGGGGGACAGACAGGGCAAGCGTCCCCCCGGGGATTGTGCTAAGAGACCCCCCCTGTCAGCACAGCAGTCAGCAGCGAGCGTGAGTCCGAACCAGGCAGCCAGTGAGGAAGAGGAGCCAGCCATGAGCGAGGAGAAGAAGCTGACCACGGTCGCCGGCGCGCCCGTCGTCGACAACCAGAACGTGATGACCGCCGGCCCGCGGGGCCCGCAGCTGCTCCAGGACATCTGGTTCCTGGAGAAGCTCGCCCACTTCGACCGCGAGGTGATCCCCGAGCGCCGCATGCACGCGAAGGGCTCCGGCGCCTACGGCACCTTCACGGTGACCCACGACATCACCCGCTACACCAGGGCCAAGGTCTTCGCCCGGGTCGGCAAGCAGACCGAGCTCTTCCTGCGCTTCTCGACGGTGGCCGGCGAGCGCGGCGCGGCCGACGCGGAGCGCGACATCCGGGGCGCGGCGATCAAGTTCTACACCGAGGAGGGGAACTGGGACCTCGTCGGCAACAACACGCCGGTCTTCTTCCTGCGCGACCCGCTCAAGTTCCCGGACCTCAACCACGCGGTGAAGCGCGACCCGCGCACCAACCTGCGCAGCGCGAAGAACAACTGGGACTTCTGGACGTCGCTGCCCGAGGCGCTGCACCAGATCACCATCACGATGAGCGAGCGCGGCATCCCGGCGAGCTACCGCCACATGCACATGTTCGGGAGCCACACCTTCAGCCTGATCAGCGCGAAGGGCGAGCGGTGCTGGGTGAAGTTCCACTTCCACACCCAGCAGGGCATCAAGAACCTGACCGACGCCGAGGCCGAGGCGCTCGTCGGCAAGGACCGCGAGAGCCACCAGCGCGACCTCTACGAGGCGATCGAGCGGGGCGAGCTCCCGCGCTGGAAGCTGTTCATCCAGGTGATGCCCGAGAAGGACGCGGCCAGGTGCCCCTACAACCCGTTCGACCTGACCAAGGTCTGGCTCCACAAGGACTACCCGCTCATCGAGGTCGGCGTCCTCGAGCTCAACAGGAACCCGGAGAACTACTTCGCCGAGGTCGAGCAGTCAGCCTTCAACCCGGCGAACGTGGTGCCGGGCATCGGCTTCTCGCCGGACAAGATGCTGCAGGGGCGGCTCTTCTCCTACGGCGACGCCCAGCGCTACCGCCTCGGCGTCAATCACCACACGATCCCCGTGAACGCGCCGCGCTGTCCGGTGCACAGCTACCACCGCGACGGCCAGATGCGGGTCGACGGCAACCATGGCGCGACGCTCGGCTACGAGCCGAACAGCACCGGTGAGTGGCGAGAGCAGCCCGACTTCCGTGAGCCGCCGCTCAGCCTCGAGGGCGCGGCCGACCACTGGAACCATCGCCAGGACGAGGACTACTACACGCAGCCCGGGATGCTCTTCCGCTTGATGTCGCCGGCGCAGCAGAAGGTCCTCTTCGAGAACACCGCCCGGGCCATGGGCGACGCGCCGAGGGAGATCAAGCTCCGCCATGCCGGCAACTGCCTCAAGGCGGACCCGGCCTACGGCGAGGGCGTGGCGAGCGCGATGGCGATCTCGCTGAGCGAGGTCCCGAAGTAGCCGTCGAAGATCGTGAGCCTCGGGCCGAGCGGATGGCGGCCAGCGAGCTGAGGAGGAAGTGGGTACCACCCGCAGCGTCGCTGACTGCTCCGCTAGCGCTGGCGGCCGACGAGGCTCACTCCACCGCGAGCCCCGGCCGCGCCACCCCTGCGGCCGAGCCGCGCAGCGGGAGCCACCGGTCCAGGAGCTCGGCCAGGGGCGCGGGGCCGATCGGCTTGGCGATGTAGTCATCCATGCCGGCAGCCAGGCAGCTCGCCGCGTCGCCCGCCAGGGCGTGCGCGGTGAGGGCGATGATCACGACCCGCGGCCGGGCGAGCCGCGCCTCGGCGGCGCGGATCGCGCGGGTCGCCTCGAGGCCGTCCAGCTCCGGCATCTGCACGTCCATCAGGACCAGATCGTAGGGGATGGTCTCGAGCGCGCGGACCGCCTCGGCACCATTGGCGACGGCGTCCGCGGCGATCCCGAGCCGTCGCAGAGCCCCCACGGCGACCTCCTGGTTGGCGGCGTTGTCCTCGGCCACCAGGACTCGCGCGCCGCGACCCGCGAAGCGGGCCTGGACGCCCGGCGCCGCGCGGCCACCGCGACCGGCGACGGTCCCCGGAGGTCCGGCCAGGACCGACGCCAGGAGGTCGCGCAGCGCCAGGTCCGAGACCGGCTTGGCGAGCTGCCCGGCGAAGCTGTTCGCGGCGCGTTGAAAGGACTGGCGCGGGGTGACGGAGGTCAGCGCCACCAGCCGGAGCTCCGCCAGCCGGACATCGATCCGCAGCACCTGCGCGAGGGTCTCGCCCGACATGGCGGGCATCTTCAGGTCGATCACGGCGATCCGGAACGGGTCACCGCTGGCGAGCGCCTGCTTGACCGCGGCGAGCGCGGCCACGGCGTCGCTGACCGCCACCGGCTGCGCGCCCCAGGCCCGCAGCCAGGCGGCGAGGAGCTCGCGGCTGCTCGCGTTGTCGTCGACCACCAGCACGCGCGCGCCCGAGAGGGCGGCGGGCGGCGGCGGCTCGTGGCGCGGCTCGGCCTCCTGCAGCTCGAGCCGCGCCGTGAACCAGAAGCGGGAGCCCTCTCCCGGAGCGCTGCTCACCCCGATCCCGCCGCCCATGCTCTGCGCGAGCTGCCTCGAGATGGCGAGCCCGAGCCCGCTGCCGCCGAACCTGCGCGTGGTCGAGGCGTCGACCTGCGAGAACTTGTTGAAGAGCAGGTGGAGCTTGTCGCCCGGGATCCCGATCCCGGTGTCTCGCACGGCGAAGCGCAGCAGCACGGACCTGCGGGGCCGCGGGTCCGCTCCGCGGGGCTGCGGGGGCGGGTCCGACGGCCCTTGCTCCGACGGCTCCTCCGCTGGCTCGACCGTGACCTCCACCTCGCCCCGCTCGGTGAACTTGATGGCGTTGGCCATCAGGTTGCTGACCACCTGGCGGAGCCGACCCGCGTCAGCCCGCAGCAGCCTCGGCACCCCCGGCTCCACCCGGAGCAGCAGCTCGAGCCCCTTGTCCTCGCAGCGCAGCGCCAGGCTGGCCGCCAGCTCCTCGAGGAGCACCCGCAGGTCGAAGTCGACCGGCTCCAGCACGAGCTTGCCCGCCTCGATCTTGGAGTAGTCGAGGATGTCGTTGACCAGCGCGAGCAGGTTCTCGCCGCTGCTCCGCACGATCTCCGCGTACCGGCGCTGCTCGTCGGTGAGCTCGGTGTCCAGGAGGAGCCCGATCATGCCGATGACGCCGTTCATCGGCGTGCGGATCTCGTGGCTCATGTTGGCGAGGAACTCGCCCTTGGCGGCGCTCGCTCGCTCCGCGCGAGCGGCCAGCTCGCTGGCCCGCGCCGTGGTCTGCTCGAGCAGGTTGTACGCCTCACGCAGCGCCGTCTCGGCCTCCCTGGCCTGGGTGACGTCGCGGGAGATCCCCTGGAAGCCGGTCACCCGGCCCGCGGCGTCCACGACAGCAGCGCCGTTCGCCTCGTGCCAGCGCCAGGTCCCGTCCGCGTGCTGCACCCGGAAGGTGTGCCGGTTCTCCGGGGACCTCGTCGCGCGAGCCGTCTCCAGGGCGGCGCCGACCCGGGGGAGGTCCTCCGGGTGGACGAAGGCGTCGAAGCGCTTGCCGAGCACCTCCTCCACCGGGTGCCCGAGCAGCGCGGTCCAGCTCGGCGAGACGAGCTCGAAGACCCCTCGAGGCTGCTCGAGTAGATGATGTCGTGGCTGTTCTCGATCACCAGCCGATGCTTCTCCTCGCTGGCCCGCAGCGCCTCCGCCGCTCGCCTTCGATCGGTGATGTCTCGAGCCGCGGCGTGAATGACGCCGTCCTGCTGCCTCGCGCGCCACTCGATCCAGCGGTACTCGCCGTCCTTGCGACGATAGCGCTGCTCGAAGCTCAACGGCCGCTGCTCGGCCGCGAGCTCGCCAAGGGCCGCGGCGGCGCTCGGCGCGTCGTCGGGGTGCACGAGCTCGAGGAGGCAGACGCCCTCCAGCTCGGTGGTCGCGTAGCCGAGGGCCTTCTCCCACTCGGGGTTCAAGCGGACGAACCTGCCCTCGGCGTCGACGATGCAGAGCGGATCGAGGCTGGAGGTGAAGTAGCGCTCCAGCTCCTCTGTCTTCCGCTGCAGCGCGGCCTCGGCGGCCTTGCGGGCGGAGACGTCGTTCATCACGCTGAGGAAGTACCGCTGCCCCTGGTTGCTGATCACGTCGGCCGAGAAGAGCGCGTCGAGGAGCTCGCCGTCCTTGCGCCGGATCTTGAGCTCGATGCCGGCGACCGGACCTCCGCCGCCGAGGACGGTCGCCGCTGCCTGCCCCATCCGGGTCAGCTCGGGGAAGAGGCGCAGCTCGTCGGGGGTCTTGCCGAGGATGTCCTCGGGCGCGTAGCCGAGGACCGTGCGGAACGCGTCGTTGATGTACGCGAAGCTCAGGTCGGCGATGTTCGAGAGCGCCACCGGCGCCGGGATGCCGCGGAAGAACCGCTCGAAGGCGGCGTGGTCGGTGGCGTCCGCGCCGTGGTCGAGCGCCTTCGTGAGGGGCGGGAGCTGGGCGCACACCACGGCTCCGGCGGCGCCGTCCTTCTCAGGCAGAGGCGTGAAGACCGCCGCCAGACGAGCTCCACCTGCCCCCGCGCCTCCCTGCAGCGCGAAGACGCGCTCCTCCGGAGCCGCGTCGCCGGCGAGCTCCCTCAGGGCCTCGGCGACCAGAGGACGGTCCGGCGGCGAGACCACCGCCTCGACGAAGTCGAGCCCCAGCAGGCCCGCTGGCTCTCGGCCGAGAGCCGAGGCGGCCTGCCGGTTGATCTGGAGGATCTGCCCGCTCGCGTCGAGGACGCAGAGGAAGAACTGGGCGGGTGCGTTGATGTCGTCCGGCGCGCTCATCGAGGCTCTTCGGTGCCGCTGAGGATCCGCTGTTTCACATGAGAACTCAAGCGCCGCGACCGAAAGCCCCGCCAGCCCTGCAGCGCTACGGTCCCGCCGCGGACCACCCGCGGAATAGTCGTGGCGCAGTCCGCGTTCCCCCACGCATGACTGGTCTACGCATCGTCACGTGCCTGGGACTGAGCCTCGGCCTCCTCGGTTGCGATCATCGGCCCGCCGCACCCGGTGAGCTCCCGGTCGCCTCACGCTTCAGCGGTCTCTGGAGCGTGACCCTGATGGGGAGCGGCCGGCCCATCATCGGCGCGACGGTGCTCGACCTTCAGGACGACGGCACCATGCGGACCGTCGGCAAGTTCCGCGCAACGAGCCTCACCTCGAAAGATCCGGGCTGGACGCCGTGCGACAACAGCTGCGTGGACCCGGTCGTCAGCGCACCAGACTCCTCCTCGCTCGTCTGCCTCCTCGGCGACCACTGGAGCAGCGGCGACGACCAGGTGCTGCTGCTCGAGGGCGACTGCAGCGACGGCACCACCCGCGAGATCCGCCTGCGCTTCCCCGAGGACTCGAGCTCGAACTCCCAGATGGGCGGCGTGCAGGTGGAGGTCGCCAGCGTCGAGGGGCAGAGCGGCTGGCGGGCGGCGTTCGCGGGATGGAGCTGGAGCCACTGCACCGAGGCCTCCTGCCCGCGCTGAGAGAACGTCGCGCTCTCGAAGAAGAACGACGGACTGGTCCAGCACGGGGGCGGTGGTCGCCTCTGCAGCGCGGCCGTGAGCTGCGTCTCGTCGTTGCGGCTGCTCTGCCTGGGGCAGTGACATGAGGAGGCGCCCCGGCCCGCGCCCCGGTTCACTACTTCTTGGGCGCGAACCAGGTCCTGCTGGACATGGGCTGATCCGTCGAGTGCGCTTGCTGGAGCAGCCGGTGGGTCTCCTGCCGCAGCGCTCTGAGCTGCTTCATCGTCGCGCCGCCGGGTGACTGCCTGGCGCGCGCCACGGCCTCCAGCCCCTGGTCCACGATCTGACGCACCGGCCCCGGCTTCCCTCTCCCGAGGGGGATATGGGTGGTGACGTTCAGCTCGCCGCCCAGACCGTATTGCTTGCCCAGCACGAAGCCGACCCCCGTGGCGAGGGTACCCCGGAGGTCGCGCTCGAGGTGGCCTCTGAAGCCGACGCCCGGAGAGAGCTCGGCCACCCCCCGCGCTCCGATCGTCAGCGCGGGCGTCGTCGTGCCCCGCCGGTTGTCGAGGGCCACGGCGCTGGCCGAGACCGACGCGCCGACGCTGCCCACGTTCACGCCGCCGCCGACCTGCAGCACCTTGCGCTCCATGCCGCGGCCGTCCACCACGTCAAAGACCCCCACGCTCCCCTGCACGCCCACGCCGCCGCCGACCTTCACGCCGAGGACCGGCGCCGTGGCGAAGGCGTTCGATGGCAGCTTGCCGCGGCGGATGGCTGCGTCGAGCTTGGTCCAGTACTTCTCGTAGCGACGGAGGGCCCTCTCCTCGGCGCTGCCCTGGGGAGCTCGCGGGGCGCGAGCCTCGACCGCGGCCTCGGCCTGGTCCGGCTTCGCCCGGTGAAGGTGAAGGAGGCGGCCGAGGCGCCTCAGGTGAGAACGGAGCGTGCGCGGGTTTCGCAGGCGGGGAGCGGGCCCCTCGGCCTTCGCGGCGCTCGCGGCGCTCGCGGCGCTCGTCGCGCTCCCTCCGCGCTCGGGCTCGACGTAGTCGCCGGCGCCTCTGGCCTTCTGCCCTCGCGCCCCTCTCGCCCAGTCGAGCAGCGCTCCGCCGGCGAAGTTCCCTCGGGCGCGCTCGAAGTCTCCGTAGGAGCTGTGGCCCTGGGCCTCGCTCGTGCCGTGCACCCAGCGGTCAGCCGCCCTGAAGCTCTCCACCGCCCTGGCGGTCTCGACCGCCCTGCCGAACCATCCTTCTGCATGGGCGGCCTCTCCTGTGCCCACGGTCAGCAGGAGCGCAAGCAACCTCAACGCTGGCTTCATCGGTAGCTCCTTGGCATCGTTGCCTCTCTGTCGTGGTTCGTTGCAGGAAGAGGGCCAGTGCGCACGGGCCAGCCCGCGGTGGCTTTCCGGGCGGTCGCCCCGCGAGCCCGGTGGCCAGGCTAGGCGTGCTTCCTCGAGATGCGACAGGGTTGACGTCGGCGAGTGGCAGCTGCTCCGTCCGTCTCGCCCGCAGCGCAGAGGGCGATGGCCCTGGCCCCCCTGGCCGGCCTTCGCGTATCGTCGGCTTCACAGGAGGCGCGATGCCCACGCGATCGAAGGTCCCCTCCCTGAAGCAGCTCTTCACGCTGGTGGAGAAGGCGCGCAAGCTCCGCGACGGCGGGCGGGCGGCCCAGGCGCTGGAGCTGCTCGCTCCTCGGCTCGCGGGCTTCCCGCCGCAGTCGGCCTTCCGCTGGACGGACCGCTACATCACCACGCCCGGCGTCGCCTTCTCGCTCCTCGGGGAGCTCCTCGCCGCCGCCGGTCGGCTGCAGGAGGCCAGCCAGGCCTTCGACGAGGCCGTGGAGCGGAGCGGCAGCACAGCCGTCGGCGTCTCGCTGAGCATCCTCCACGTCCTCGTCGAGGCGGGGCAGGGCGTGCTGGCGCGCACGCGCGCGACCTCCCTGCTCGCCCGGCCCGGCCTGAAGGCCGCCGACCGTCTCTGGGCCCGACGCTACCTCGCGCTCGGCCACGTCCTCGCCGGCGAGCACGCGGAGGCCAGGGCCGTCTATGCGGAGCTCGCTGCCAGCTGTCGCAGCAAGGCAGCGCGCGCGGAGGTGCGACAGGAGCTCGAGGAGCTGGCCGCCCGACGCGAGCTCGGCGAGACCGTCGCGAGCCTCCTCGCGCTCCTGGCCTGAGCTCGCCCGGTCCTCGGGGGCTGGCGTCTCAGTCCCAGAAGAGCCGGTCCCCGGGGATGGCAGCGAGCTTCGCGCGGAGCGCCGCCGTCTCCGCGGTGCTGCCGAGCCGCCGGGTGAGCTCGTCGAGGAGGGTGACCCCGCCCGGCGTCCCCATGCGGGCCTTCAGGAAGCCCGACAAGAAGCGATGCACCTCGGCGTCCCTGCCGCGAGCGGCGGCGGGCAGGGCCTCGACCAGCGCCCGCGCCACCTCCGCCGGCGACCCCGTCCGCACCAGCGGAGCGAAGCGGTCCTCGCCCACCAGGCAGGCCAGCTGCCGGACCAGCAGGAAGGACTGCAGCTGGTCACCCGGCTGCAGCAGCCCCTGCAGCCCGTCTCGCCCCAGGGCCCGCCAGGAGAGGTAGATGGAGAGGCCGCGGGTGAAGGCCCCGAACGGCTCGCCCGGGTTCGCGGCGGCCGGGAACCCTCGCCGGATCAGCGCCTCGTGCTGGGCGCGTCGCAGCTCGCGGACGTAGAGCCAGCCGAGCCGCGCCGGGTCCGCGGGGCGCTCGGTCAAGGGCCGGCCTACCCGCGCCGCCAGCACCTCCCGCAGCCGCTGCACGCGCTGCGTCGGGGTGAGGCGCTGGACGATGACGTGATGTCCGCCGAGCGCGCTCCGCAGCGCGCGGGCGACGAGCAGCGCGTTGCTGGGGTAGAGCTCACGATCGCCTGCGCTCTCCTCCATCAGGCCTGGCGGGAGACCCTTGCGGCGCGGGAGTCGCCGATGCGGCGCCCTCGTGTCGGCGTACTCGTCGACGGACTGGAGCAGGTTGTGAGCCATCTCGTGGGCGAGGATCTGGACGCGCCTCGCCTCCTCCTGCGGCGCGGCATGGCGCGGCGCGAGCTGGAGCGCGCTCGCGTTCATCCGCTTGCCCGGCTGGTGGGGCTCGATCGTGAGCGTGGTCACGCCGCGCCCCGGTGACTCGACGAGCTCGAGCTCGACCCGCAGAGGTCGCCGCACCTGCTCCACCCGCCACTGGCCCGCGACCTGCTTCACCTGCTGGCTCACCACCTCGAAGCGGTCGTCGAGCCGCCGCTCCACCCCGTCGCGCAGCTGCTGCAGGAAGCTCGCGCGCGCTGCCGCCCCGATCGACGTCGGGAAGACCAGCGTGACCCTCTGCTTCAGGCGCACCTCCTGCGGCGTGACCTTGAGATCGAGGTCGCGTCCCCAGACGAACTTGCCATCCCGGGAGACGACGCGCACCCCGAGGTCGTACGAAGGGTCAGCCGGCCTGCGGATGGCGAGGCGCTGATGGTACGCGGCATCGCGCTGGCGGCGCTCCTCTGCGCTGAGGCGAGCGCCGGAGGGGGCCTGCCAGATGGATCGGATCGACCCTCGCCGGTGGGGGCCGGGCGTCGCGGCGGCCTGGCCGGGGAGCGAGACCAGCGCGGCCATGGCCAGTCCGATGGCCAGCCCGATGGCCAGCCAGAG
>JAKLHH010000022.1 GCA_022710245.1 Myxococcota bacterium | reverse complement strand
GCTTGCCGAGCGTCGCGGCGAGCGCGCGCGCGAGGAAGGCGCGGCCGAAGAGCGGCAGCTTGCTGCGCTCCTCGCGCAGCCTGGTCGCGAGCTGGGCCTCGGGCTTGCCGAGCAGCGCGAGCACGTGCAGCGCGAACGCGCGGCTGCCGAGCTCGCCGAGCTCGCTGTGGACCGGCGAGCTGCGCGAGCTGCCCCCGAGCGCCTCGCGCAGGTAGGAGACGCCGTCGGCGACGCGCCGATCGCTGACCGGATGGCCGGCGCGCCGGGCCAGGTGCAGCCCCCACAGCGCGTAGGCCGTCAGGTACGGCTCCGGCTCGCCGCCCGGCCAGAGCGAGAAGCCGCCGTTCGCGGTCTGGTGGCGGCCGATCTTGGCGACCCCCGCGCGCACGAAGCGCTGCAGCGCCGGACCATCGAGGCCCTCGAGCGCGAGCGCGCGCGCGAGCTCCTCGACCATCACCAGCGGGATCACGCGCGAGGTGGTCTGCTCGAGGCAGCCGTACGGATACTCGATCAGCGAGCGCAGCCCCTCCTCGATCCCGGCCAGCCCGTCGGGGTCGACCGAGACGTCGACCATCGCGGTCTCGGGCAGCCCGCCCCTCGGCAGCCGCAGCGCGACCGTCGCCGGCGCGCCCGCGCGCGCGCTGCCCTCGGCCAGGAGCTCGGCCTCCATCGACGAGGGGTGGAGGACCGGGAGCCTGATCTGGAGCGCGTCGCTCTCGACCCCCATCCTGACCGCGAAGCGCAGCACGGCGCCCGCCTCGCGCCGCGCGCGCAGCGGGAACTCGACCCGGGCGCGGCCGTTGACCGGCACCGCGACCTCGCGCCGCGTCGGGCCGATCAGCTCCACGCCCTCGACGCTGGCGATCACCGTCGCGCGCCCGGCGCGGCCGGTGTCGTTGTGGATCACCACCGCGCCCGCGGCCTCGTCGCCCACGGTGAGGAAGCGCGGCAGCGCGGGGATCAGCTGCAGCGGCTTGGAGACGGTGAAGCGCCTCTCCGCCGAGCCGAACCGGTCTCCGGCGTCGGCCGCGACCGCCATCAGGCGGAACGCGGTCAGGTTGTCGGGCGCGGTGAAGCTCACCGTCGCGCGCCCGCTGGCGTCGGTCACCAGCGCGGGGCTCCAGTACGCGGTGGACCTGAAGCGCGAGCGGATGGTGCCGAGCTTGCCGCCGTCGCCGCCGGTCGCCGGCCGCTCCTGCCCGGGCTCCGGCAGCTGCAGCAGGCGGTCGTACTGGGTCGCGGTCCCGACCGAGAGCCCCCAGGGCGCGAAGAACGTGGGCAGCGGATCGGGGGTCCTGTACGCGATCAGGGACAGCACGCCCTCGTCGGCGGCGGAGAGCGAGACCTCCGCCGAGACCGGCTTACCGCGCTCGTCGCGCACCTGCACCGTCGCGCGCACGCGCTCGGCGGGCCGGTAGGTGTCGCGCTCCGGGGTGACCGTGACCTGCAGCCGCTTGCCCTGCTCGATCACGCGCAGGTTCGCCACCCCCATGCGGAGCGCGGGCAGGCCGCGGCTGCCGGGGCCGCGGCGGCCGCTCACGAGCACGAGCGACGCGTAGACGTTGGGCGCGTGCGCCGCGCTCAGCGGCACCTCGATGAGGCCCCGGTCCGGCGCGAGCCGGAGCAGCCGCTGCTCGAGGACGCCCTCGCGCTCGAGGGTGAGCAGCCCGCGGGCCCCCTTCGCGAGGGAGGTCTTGAGCATCAGGCGCGCCGTCTCGCCCGGCCTGTAGCTGGCCTTGTCCGGCAGCAGCTCGAAGGTCAGCCCGTCGCGCTCGCGCCACGCGGACGCCCCGCTGCCCCAGACCCAGAGCTCGCGCGAGACGACGCGCGGCCGGCGCCTGGCGTCGCGGCCCTCGAGCGTGACCCAGTACTCGCCGTTGCGCGGCGGGGTGAAGCTCACCTCGGACGCGCCCGCGCTGCCGATCTTGACCGCGCGATCGAGCACCTGGGTCTTCTTCTCCTGGCAGCGGTAGTTGCCGCTGTAGCCGAAGGCCTCCCACGCGCAGCTCCACTCGCGCCGCAGGACGCGCAGGCGCGCGCTCGCGGCGACGCGCCGCTGCTCGGGGTCGAGCGCGACCATGCGCAGCTTGAGCGGCTTGCGCGCCTCGGCGACCGGTCCTCCGACCGCCAGGCCGAGCAGCAGCGAGGAGCGGTAGACCGGCAGCGCGAAGCGCGCGGCGATCGTCTGGTGGGTCTCGTCCTGGACCTCGGCCTCGACCACGTAGTCAGCGTCCCACGGCTTGCCCTCCTCGCTCTTGCTGCGCAGCGCGAAGCGCGCGAGCCCGCCGGCCGAGAGCTTGCCCTTCTCCTCGGTCACGAGCTCCTGCCCCGAGTCGTAGCGCTCGCGCCAGAGCTGCTCGTCGTCGAAGGTGTAGTCGCCGAAGCTGGACGGCGAGAGCCGGGCGGGCCGGCTGTGCACGCGCCAGGCGATCGTCGCCTTGCTCACCGGCGCGCCGTAGAAGTAGCGCGCCTCGGCCTGCATCGCGATGCGGTCGCCGATCACCGCGAAGCGCCTGTCGGCGCGCGCCTTGACCTCGAAGTTCGCTGGCCGGAACTCCTCGACGGTGAAGGTGCGCGTGAAGGTGCCCTGGGGCAGCGCCGCGGTGACCACGTAGTCGCCCAGGCGCGCGTCGCCCGGCAGCTTGAGCTCGAAGGAGAAGCCGCCGAAGCGCGTCAGCTCCACGCTCCTGCTGTCGAGCAGCGGCGCGCCGCGCGGGTCCTTGACCTCCACCTTGGCCCGCGCCCCTGCCGGCACGCTCAGCCCCTTGCCCAGGCGCATGATGCGCGCCAGGCCCTTGACGTGCACGGTCTCGTCGGGGCGGTAGAGGCCGCGGTCGGTGTGCATGAACCCGCGGAGCTTCTCGGCGTGCGTCTCGTCGTCGCGGCTGACGCGGAAGTTGTAGCTCGAGAGCCCGCCCTCGCGCAGCGGGTCGACGAAGGTCAGGTCGTCGCCGTGCCGCACGAAGATCAGCAGCCCCGAGCCCTCGGAGCGTCGCTCCTCCTCGGGCTCGCCCTCGCCGTCCTCTCCGTCGCCCTCGCCCTGCGGCCGCGCCGCGGGGCCGGGCGTGGCCGGCGGCAGCAGCGCCGCCTGGCCCGGCGTGACCACGGAGCCGTCCGGCCCGGTGCGCCCGCGCCACTTCACGCGCCCCTTGCGGTCGCGGATGGTGACCTGCGCGCCCGCCTGCGGCTCGCCGCTCCTGAGGCTGGTGACCCAGACCAGCCCTGCCGCCGGCGAGAGCTTGGAGACCACGCCGAGGTTGGTGAAGTTGACGAGCACCTCGCGCCAGGGCGCCTGCGCCTGGCGGAAGCCGCCGCTCTGCGCCGTCTCGGGCGCCTGGACGGCGAGGTAGTAGAACCCCGCGAGGGACTTGCCCGCGGCGGATTGTCGCTCGGCGTGCGCGGCGTCGCCTCGCCCGAAGTGTTGGTCGCGGCCGCTCCCCGCCACCGCCCGACGTGCGGGGCGCCGCTCCAGGTTGCCCTTCACCGCGGAGCTTCCGGGGGAGGCGAGCAGGGCAAGCTCGCGCACGTCGAGCCGCACCTGGTGCCAGCGATTGAGCTGGCCGCTGACGGACAGCCTCCTTTGCGCCGCGCGGAGCTTGAGCTGCTCGAGGTCCACCGCGCGGTCGTCCCACCAGCGCAGCTTCGGCAGCAGCGCGGGGAGGCGGCCCTCGTCGACCCGGGCCGCCTGCAGGTTGAGGGTGCTCACGTTGCGCGCCCAGAGCACGTACTCGGCAGGTCTCGCGCGCGCGGCTTGCCCCGCCTCGATCACCCACTGGCCGGTCTGCATCGAGACGCGCGGCCTGGCGTTGCCGGTGCGGAAGCGCGCGCGCGCCTCCTGGCCGAGCTTCTGCCCGAAGACGTCCTCGAGCTCGGCGCTGGCGACCAGCGTGTAGCTCGTGCCTGGCTCGAAGGCGCCGTAGACGCGCAGCCAGCTGTCGTGCGCGTCGACGCGGTCCTCGAAGCCGGCGACCTTGGGCTCGAGGCGCACGGCGACCGGTGTGGGCCAGCGGCGCTTGATCGGGTTGCTGAACTGCATCCGTACGCTCACCGCCTCGGGATCGAGCGGGTCCTTCCCCGAGGGCTGGACCTCGGTCAGCCGGAGCGGCCCGTAGGTCCTGAACGCGACCTCGAGGGGCCTCTCGAGGCCGAGGTCGCCCTGCGCGGGGCGCAGGCCCGCGTCGCAGCGCAGCGTCCAGGGGCTGTCGAGGCGCAGGCCGCGGTCGGGCTGGACGCGGAGGCTGGTGGTCGCCGTCGGGGGCAGCTCGCCGATCGGCGCCGTCACCACGGGCACGCGCTCGGCAGGCTGTCCCGCGCGCTCCGCCGCGCGATGGAACGCGCACGTTCGCTTCACCTCGCTGCCCGTCACGAGCTGGTTGAAGCGCAGCATCACCGCCTGGTCGGCGCTGCCCCAGCGGGGGTTCGAGGCGGCGAGGCCGAGCAGCGAGCCCGCGCCCGTCAGCCGTCCGCGGTCGAAGCTCAGGCGGTACGGCTCGCGCAGGCAGTGGCCGTCGAGCGAGCAGGTCCCGGCCGGCACCTCGACGGTGAAGCGCGTCGCGGCCGGCAGCGCCGCCGCCGGGCGGAACGCCAGCGTGCGCGGGGTGATCCAGCGCAGGCGACCTGAGCGCCGGGGCTCGAGGCGCAGCGGCGCGACGTCAAGCTCGCGCCCGACCGCGTCCGGTCGCACCATGTCGCGATCGAACTCCGCGACCACGAGCGGCCTGCCGTCGGTGCGCAGGCTCTGCGAGGCGGTCACGTTCAGCGTGGGGCGCATCATCGGCCGCGGCCCGCAGGTCACGCTGAGGGCCGCGATCGCGCCCAGCCCGCCTGCGATCGCGATCATGCGAGCGCGCTTGCTCCGTGCGACGCTGCTCAGAATCGCCCGTCCCTTCAGCATCGTCCTCTCCTCGCTGGCGGCCGATCACGGTGCGGCTCGTCGAGCGCGCAGCCGCCCGAGGTGGGGGAGTTCACGACCCGTGCCACCGCCCGATCCGGCTCAGCGCGTCGAAATGGCTGGAGAGTCTCTGGCGCTGTGGCTGGGAATCGACGGCGGGCGTGTCCACGCGACCACTTCACGGGAGTGAGCGCCGCACAGCTTGACCCGCTGATACCTTCGAGAGATCGCGACTCGGCGTTTGAGGTTCGCCGGGAAGCCCACGCCCACCGCGCCCGTATCCTCGGCCCATGAGCCATGCGCAGGTTGTGGATGGCAAGTGAGCTGAGATGGCTACCAGTGGGGCTGCTGTTGCTTGCGCTGCTGGTGTTGCTCCTCGCGGCGTGCAAACGGCGCCAGTCCGGAGGATCGCGAACCGTCATCGCGCAGGGCGTGGGTCCCGTCCATTCGAGTGGCGAGCGCCTCTTATCTGTACTTCACCAGCGATGCCCTGGGGCTGTCTCGGGTCAGGAAGCTGGGCGGGGAGGTCGAGGCCGTCAACGCTGATCTGAACGCCAGCCAGGTCGCAATCGACGCGGAGCACGCCTGGGTCACCGTCCCAGGTCGCCCGCCGACGATCGTGCGGATCGGCCTGCCCGGGCCCTCGGCCCCCGCGGTCGTCAAGCGCCTGGCCTCCCTGCCGCTGGCGCTCGTGATGAAGGGAGGGCAGCTCTACACAGACGATGCTTGGGCGGGCGAGGTCTTCCGCGTCGAGGCGCGGCAGTCCACCGTCCTGCTCCGGGTCCCTGCTCTGGCCTCCTATGCCATCGGGGAGCACGACGCTGTCTTCTGGACTTCGCTGTAGGGCTCGGGCGCGCCTGATCCGACCCGACAGCGCAGGCCCCCTCTGCGGTGACTCCGCCCCTGCGCAGGCCACCTCTGCCCCCCGGAACCGCGACGCACCACCGCGACGCCCAGGTGCTCCGCTGCGGAGAGGCGCGTTCGGAAGCTGCGCGCGCAGCGAGGCCAGGTTAGAGTCCGTGCCGGCGCGCGGTGGCCGGGATCGGGCCGCGTGGTGCGCGCGCCGTGCCTGTCGTGAGGGAGGAGCCGCGTGACGATGAGTGGAGCAGCCGCGACGCCCGCGAGCGGGCAGGTCTCGGTGGGGCACCGGGTGGACATCGCGATCGGGCGGCTCTACCACGACTTCGAGGACCACGTGCAGGTGGAGACTGCAATGGATCACTTCACTGAGAGGTTGCTCAAGACCATCGACACGTTTCTGGCGCGGTGGAATGGCGGACATGCGACAATCTGGGAATACCGCAAATCGCATTCCGCTCTCACCATCCGGATTACGAAGCCCGGGCAATCTGGCAATCTACACATCTCGTGTCTGGGGCCTGACCACATTCGAGGGCCATTCTCATGGTCAGACTGCGAGCTCAAGACTAGCAAGCTGACCACGGACGCCAGTGAACCCTGGTTCGTGCTGGAGGACCGGCGCGTGGATTTTCGTCTTACCACGGAGACAATAGAGGTCGCAGAGAACTGCAAGCCGCTGTGACTCTGGACATGAGAGCGTCGAGCCAGGTCACGCGCACGAGAAGACTCGCCACATCAACGTGACTACTCCCGATGACGGACACGCGGTTATCTTCGTGGAGCCAGCCTCGATCGGCAACGGAGGCTAGGCGTGCAGGATAATCGCAAGACTCGTCGACTCATCAACCTGCTTCGCTCAGGGCGATGCATTTCGGGAGACATCGAGTGGCAGGACTCCGCTGGCGAGGAGGGAATCACTTCCGTCAACCTCTGTCCACACAACCATCACTACCGAGTGCGCCTGGAGCGGTTCTTGAAGAAGGATGCAATGTGTGAGGTTGCCTATCTGCAGGACGAGGTGCGAGACTTCGCCAGCCTCGAGGAGGCCGCGGCTTTCATCGAGGGCTGGGGCATCGCGTTCGAGCAACTGCACGGATGAGCCCCAGAAGGTGGGCCGCGAGACGTGACGCGCCTAGACTGGAGAGGAGGTAACCTTGCGTTCCAACGCGCGGTTGCCTCAGGTTCGGTGCCTTTGCCTCGCGGAGTCCACTATGCACTGCGTCAGGGATGGTGGCGGGACGTTGCCGAAGGTATTGTGCCCTGGGAGTAGCGCATGACAGCTCGTGCCGCGACCACGGAAGCCAGGCACGGGATCGGGCCGCATGGTGTGCGCGTCGCTGTCGTGAGGGAGGAGACTGGGGCGATAGAGCGGAGTGCGAGACATGACGCGCCTGGATCAGCTGCAGAGTCGGCTGCGTTCGCTCGCTGGCGCAGGTCTCGAGCGCCTCGATAGCCGGCTGTGGATCATCGACTGGCTCGCGAGCGGCGCGAGATCCGTCGTGGACGTGCAGGCAACTGCAGCAGTGGCGTGCGGCTCACTTGGAGAGGCGTTTTTGCTGGCCACGGAAGAACATCCGGCCGACTCGCCGCAGGAGCTCCACGTGATCGAAGCGCGCCCGACCTTCCACCTTGCGCTGGTGCCATCCGCGGCCGACTGGGCAACGCTGATGAAGTGGTTGACTCCGCAGGCGTGGCTGGGGCTCGTCTTCGCCAGCGCTGACGGTCGGCCGGGCGAGCTCGAGTGGGAGACCGGTCGAGTGTTTGCCTCTCCCCGGAGCGCTCTGGCGCTGGTCGAGGCTCTCGGCGCGCGAGCAATCATCGTCCCGTACTACGACAATGACAGCTGGATTGTTGGAGTGGCGGCAGAGGCAGAGGGTGGTCTCGACTCGAGGGCCTGACGTTCTTCTGTTTGCCGCACGAAAGGCTTGAGGCTCAGGGCCAAGGCCCAGGGAACGCGCCTCCAGGCGGGGCTTCATGTTCGAGTGGGACGTCCAGCTCTCGCTGTCAGAGGCTGGCTTGCGCCACTGGGGAAAGACCGCCGCCGGCAAGAGCCATATCAACGTAACGCCCAGATGACGGCTATCTCACCAGAGACAACGTGCCAGGATGACCCCACCACCTGATGACATCCTCTTGGCAGCCAGGCGCGGCTTGCGTTTCCGCGTCTGCAAGAAAGAACGTCCACCTCGGCAGGGGCGCTGGCGCACGGTCCATAGAGATGTTGACGCCCTCGAGACTGCGCTGGCCCTAGCCGTAGAGCTCGCACCGTCGGCGGAAGCTGCAGTGTTTGTCGACGGGTTCACCTACTGGACAAGTGCAACGCCTGACCTGTTCAACTCGACCGTGCTGAAGCTGGCGCCCGGGTGATCTCATCCGGCGCCGAGAGCGGATCCCGCCGGGCCAGACGAAGCAACCTCGGCTGCCTCGGAGAGGTCCTCTCAAGCGCGACCTGAGGGTCTTGAAGGCGATCGCGTGAGTGCCTTGATGTGCGCGCCATGAAGAGCGCGAGCGGGACACGAAGAGGACGAGGGCGACCGCAGCGTCGAGGACGCGGCGTGCGGGAGTGGGTCGGCGGTCGCGTGGTCGCGCCTTTCTACATCACCGAAGGGGAGCCCTACCGGCGGAGATGATCCTCTGGCTGGAGCTCCCGGAGGGGTTCGTCGTTGGCAACAGGGTCATCGACCCCGAGGAGCCGCCGGTCTCCTTCGCCAGCACGCTGATCGACGCGACGAGCTCGCCGATGGTCGGCCCGCCCCGCCGCCCGGCGCGAGCACGCGTGGCCGATGCGCGCCTCGCCGCCGAGCTTCGAGCCGCGCTGCCCGAGCTGCAGGTCGTGGTGGCACCGACGCCGGAGCTGGACGAGGTGCTCGCGCACATGGCGAGCGCCATGCCTGGTGATCCCGAGGACGGGGAGCTGAGCTACTTCGAGGGCGGGCGCGTGCCCGAGGAGGCCGTGGAGGCGCTCTTCCGCGCGGCGCAGCTGCTCCACCGGATCGCTCCCTGGAGGGTCGCGGACGACGGCCAGGTCCTCCGGCTCGACGTCCCGCAGCTCGGGGTCAACGGCGCGTGCGTCTCCATCATCGGCGCTCTCGGCGAGAGCTTCGGGGTGATCCTCTTCCCATCGCTCGAGGCCTTCGAGCGGTTCCGCGAGCTCGCGCAGGCCGGTGCGCTCTCCGCCGACGGCCCCATCGATCTCGGCACGAGCATCCTGTCTCTCAACTTCAAGCGCGCCACCGACCTGCCGCCCTCGCTGAGGCGCGAAGCGGCCGAGCACGCCTGGCCGGTTCACGGTGCCCTACGAGGCGGGGCCTCTCTTCGAGGTCAACGATCCGGCCGGCAGGCGACCGAGGACGACGCGGAAGCGAAGGAGGCAGTGACCATCTCCCACGGCGGGCGTCTGGATCACGGCTTGAGTCTCTTCGTCAGGTGCTGCTCGGCCAGCTTCCGCTCGCGGGCGCGCCCGATCCGGATGGCGTCGACCAGCGCCAGGAGCTCGTAGAGCGCCGGATCGACCCTGGCGGCGCGCGGCGCCGAGCTGTGGAGCGGCTCGAGGGTCTCTCCGCGGACGGTCCCCTCGGGGTCGGGCCAGACGGGCGGGAGGTCGTCGCCGCCGATCTCCTCGGCGAGGGGCGCCGCTGCGTGCGCGGTGGGCATGCCGCGGGTCACACCGCCGCGCTCGGGGTAGAAGGCGACCTGCACACCGTGCAGGAGGAACTCGAGGAGCGCCCCGCGGCGCGGAACGCGATCGGGCCCGAGGAGACCGGCGGCGGTCGCCCGGCCCACGGCCGCGTGGACCTGGGACGGGCTCATGGAGAGCTCATGCGCGAGCTGTCCGTAAGAGGGCACGGCCCCCGCCCCGACCGAGACCAGCTTCAGCGTGACGAACAGGTCCTGCGGCTTCAGCACCATGCTCATACTATATTCTGGAATCTAGAACATCGCCAGGCCCCCTCCACGCAAGATCCTGTAACGCCAATGGTTTTTCGGCCGTCCCCGACCGGCGCTCACCGCGCCAGGTCGGCGTGAACCACGAAGCGCTCGGCGGCGAGCTCGAAGCGCCACTCGCGATCGATGATGGTGATGAGCGGGCCCTTGCCCGGCGGCCGCGCGTGGTCCCTCCTCACGAAGAGGTAGAGGTGCTGGTCGCCGCCGGGCCAGACGAAGGGCGAGGAGACCGCCTCCCTCCGGCAGAGCACGACGCGGTCGAGGCTGTACTGGTTCCGCTGCAGGAACTCGATCACCGGCCGCGGCGGGAGCTCGAGCACGAAGAGGTCCGGCAGGCGGCGCTGCAGGTAGCCGCGGTGCGGGTCAGGCTCGAGCCCCTGGGCCTGCAGCACGCTGAAGTGCGGGTCGGTGAGCCCGAAGAGGTCGACGAAGGTCCGACGCGAGAAGTACGGCAGCTCGCCCGAGGAGAACGAGGCGATCACCCAGGTGGGCGGCGTGGTGCGCGCGAGGTGCCGGCCGACCTCGACGTAGTAGCTGCCGGTGTGCTCGTAGGAGAGCACGTTGCGCAGGAAGACGTGACGCAGGAAGTAGCCGAGGAAGGGCGGCCGGAGCTGCGCGCCGAGGCAGCGGGTCCCGGTGACCAGCGTCGCGCCGGCGACGAGGAGCGCGGTCGCGACCGTGAGCGCGAGGCGGCGGCCGCGCAGAAGGGCGACGAGCTCCGCGTGGAGCAGGACATGGAGCAGCGGCAGGACGTGCGTGACGAAGCGGAAGAAGAAGTACCCGGGGTCGTCCCCGCCGAGGTAGACGATGAGGACGAGCTGGCAGCCGACGAGCCAGCTCGCGGTCACGGTGACGGCGCGGGCCTCGGGGCGGGCCTCGGCGGCGCTCCCGCAGCGACGGAGGCGGCGGAGGACGAGGGCGAGCGGGATCAGGAGCCAGACGGGGTTCTGCCAGCAGAACCTCCCGAGGTAGGCGAGGCCCGCGAGGAGCCGCGTCAGCAGGGGAGCGTTGCCGATCGCGGCCTTGGCGTAGAACGAGGTCGGGAGGAGCGCGCCGAAGGTGCTGTAGCGCCAGAGGTGGTAGGCGAGGAAGGGGAGCGTGAAGGTCAGCACCCAGACGAGCGCCGCGCGCCTCGCGGCCGGCGAGCGGCGGAGCGACAGCAGCCGCCGGAGCGACAGCGCGACGAAGAGGAGCGCGTTCTCTGGGCGGACGAGCGCCAGCGCCGCGCAGACGAGCGCGCTCGAGGAGACCCAGGGACCTCGCGAGGCTCCGCCGCCTGCAGCGCCGCGACCGTCCGATGCTCCGCCGCCTCCAGCGCGGCGAGCGCGATCCGCGGCTTCCGCGGCGCTCTCGCGCGCCTCGACCAGGCAGAGGACGACGAGGAGGCCCATCTGCAGCGAGGACTCGAGCCCGAACCCGGCGTGATAGGCGAACGCGCAGCTCAGGGCGAGGAGCGCCGTCGGCACCCAGGCGGTCCTCGCGTGAGCGCGCCGGCAGAGGAGGTAGGTCCCGGCCAGCGCGGCGAGCGAGCAGAGCAGGCCCAGCACCCGCGCGTTGAGCATCACGTCGCCCCCGAGGTGGAGGCTCAGCGAGAGCGCGACCAGCCAGAGGAAGTTCGTGTAGCCCTCGACGCGGGTGCCGTCGCAGTTGAAGGAGAGCCCGCAGCCGCGGTGCAGGTTCTCTGCGTAGCGGAAGGTGATGAAGGCGTCCTCGTAGATGGCGTGGAAGCTCGAGACCGCCGAGAAGGCGCAGACGAAGAGGACGGCGATGAGCAGCCCGAGCCAGGCGTCGCGCAGGGAGAGCCGTGAGCTCGGGAGGGGATGGTCCATGCGCCTCGCGGCTCCTCAGGTCACTGCAGCTTGAAGACGCTCTTGCCTCCGACGGCCCAGACGTCGCCCGCGGCGCCGGAGATCCAGTTCAAGGCCGGGGTGAGCACCTTGCTGCTCCATTTCTTGCCGTCGTGGTGCAGGACGATGCCGTCGGCGAGCGCCCAGGCCTCGGAGGCCGAGTCAGTCCAGACGGCCCAGACGCCTGCGCTGATCGGGGGAGCGACCGCTGTCCAGACCACAACGACAGCCGCGTCACCCACGACTCGAGTCATCTCGGAACCCCTCCCGTGGACAAGCCAGGACGTCGCCGACGGCGACGTCGCAACCTACCATCGTGACGCGGGTCGTTCCAGGCCAAAACCCGGCCGTGCCCAGCGAGGTACATGGCCGGGCAAGGGGTGGCAGGGCCGCCTTCGAAGGCGGCGCGATGGGCGAGGAGCAGCCGCCTGTCGAAGAGCGACCTGAGCTCGGCCCGCGGTCATGCTTGCGAGGCGGTGGGCGGTGCTACAGAGCCGCGACTTCCAGTAGCCGGGCTCGCGGTGGGTGCGTCACGGCCGCGACTCGCCACGCGCGTCATCGCCGTCGCCGCGGCCTGTAGCGCGCCTTCATCTCCGCGGCCGACGAGCCAGCTGGCGGTCACGGTGACGGCACGGGCCTCGGGGCTCTCCTCGGGGGCCCTCCCGCGGCGACAGAGGCGGTTGGGGCAACGAGCCCGGCCGTGCCCGCGAGCTCGCGCAGCGCCACCACCTCCCGCACCGCGACGCACCACCGCGACGTCCAGGTGCTCCGCTGCGGAGAAGCGCGCTCGGGAGCTGCGCGCGTAGCGAGGCCAGGTTAGAGTCCGTGCCGGCGCGCCGCCGCCGGGATCGGGCCGCGTGGTGCGCGCGCCGTGCCTGTCGTGAGGGAGGACCCACGTGACGATGAGTGGAGCGGCCGCGACGCCCGCGAGCGGGCAGGTCTCGGTGGGGCACCCGGTGGACGTCGCGACCGGGCGGCTCTACCACGACTTCGAGGACCACGTGCAGCCGGGGCGGATGCCGCTGGTCTTCGGCCGCCGCTACTCGTCCACGCGCGGCAAGCTCGAGGCGCGGGACGGCCTGCTGTCCATCTTCGGGCCCGGCTGGTCCTCGCCCTTCGAGATGCGCATCCGCCGCTCGGCCGACGGCTACAGCGTCCTTGGCGAGGACGGCGAGCACGAGACCGCGTTCTGGGACTACGGCACCTTCGACGAGGGCGGCACTCTCCTCGAGCCCTCCACCTTCAGCGAGCTCCGGCGCGTGGGCTCCGGCCCCGACGCGCAGGTCGTCCTGCGGCGCTTCCGTCCCGACGAGGACGTGGTGGAGTTTGTCTTCGAGCGCGACCCGCGAGCGACCGACCAAGGCTCATCGCCCTCGGAAGAAAGAACTATCTCTTCGCAGGCCACGACGAGGGCGCCGCGAACCTCGCGACGCTGATGTCGCTCGTCGTCACCTGCGAAGCACACGGCATCAACCCTGAGGACTACCTCGCCGACGTGCTCCTGCGCGTGCAGAACCACCCCCAGTCACGCATCGACGAGCTCTTGCCGCCGGCCTGGAACCAAGCGCGTCTCGCCTCGAACACCCCCTGACCCGGTCAAGACGGGGCTCGCCGATCGGTTACCCCGCGGCTGGCTTCGTCGAGGCCTTCGCGCTCTTCGAGCTCGGCCGTCGCGAGGACGCCCTGACGTCCTTCCTCCGCGCTGCCCTGAGCTGCCCGCGCGCCGCGCGCCTGCTCGCCGGCCAGCGCCTGACCGTGCCCTCCCCCGACGAGGCCGCGGACCACGAGAGCGGCGTGTGGCTCCTCCGAGCCCTGCACGCCTACCTGGCGAGCGCGTCCCGGCCGGCGAAGCGGTTCTTCCGGAGGCTCGTGCACGACCCCCCCGTCGCCCGGCGCCTCGACGAGGTCCTCATGGTGACGCGCCGGTCGCGGCAGGAGCGGGGCCCTGGTGAGCGCACTGCCTTCGCTCGCATGCAGCAGCTGCGCTCGCCAGAGTTCGCTGCCGCGCAGGCGCGCAAGCCGTGTGGCCTGATCGGCTGACGGCTCATCACGGCTCATTGCCGTGTGTTCTGGAGTCGCTGCGGGAGCCCCTTCCGGCCCACCGGACGTGCCGGACCGGCATCCGGACGACCGCCTCGACGCCGCCGCACCGATCCGCGAGATCACAGGCGCGCGGCGCTGGCCCCGCCCTTGCTCCTTCTGGAGGCATGGCCGACGAGCACGACGACTACGACAGCCCCTGGAAGGAAGCGATCGAGGTCTACTTCGAGGCGTTCCTGGCGCTCCTCTTCCCCGAGGTTCACGCGGGCATCGACTGGTCGCGTGGCTACGAGTTCCTCGACAAGGAGCTCCAGCAGGTCACCCGCGAGGCGGAGCTCGGCCCCCGTGTTGTCGACAAGCTCGCCCGTGTCTACTGCAAGGACGGCGCGGAGGCCTGGGTCCTCGTGCACGTCGAGGTCCAGGGCCAGCCCGATCCCGACTTCGACCGGCGGATGTACGTCTACAACTACCGCCTCTTCGACCGCCATGGCCGCAGGGTCGTCAGCCTCGCCGTGCTCGCCGACGACAGGGCCACCTGGCGCCCCTCCTTCTTCGGCTATACGCTATGGGGGTGTGAGGTGAGCTTGCGCTTCCCGGCGGTCAAGCTGCTCGACTTCGTGGGCCGCCGGGGGGAGCTGGAGCGGAGCCCGAGCCCCTTCGCGGTGCTGGTCATGGCGCACCTCGACGCGCAGCGGACCCGGGGAGACAGCCCGGCGCGGCTGCAGGCGAAGCTCGGGCTCGTTCGTGAGCTCCACCGGCGGGGCCTCGGCGAGCGGGAGGTGCGACAGCTCTTCCGCTTCATCGACTGGCTGCTCGCCCTGCCGCAGGAGCTCGACCGCGACTTCCGGCGCGAGGTCGAAGCGCTCAAGGAGGAGAAGATGCCGTATGTCACCAGTCTCGAGCGGTTGGGGCGCGAGGAAGGGCTCCGGGAGGGGCTCGAGAAGGCGCTCGCGCTCGTGCGCCAGGCCCTCGAGATCCGCTTCGGCGAGGAGGGTCTCAAGCTCGCGTCGGAGCTCGACCACCTCGATCCGGACGCGCTGCTCGAGGTCAACGGGCGCCTGCTTCGCGGGGCGCCGATCGACGAGGTGCGTGAGGCGATCAGCGCCGCGAGGCGTTGATCAGCCCGGAGTCCGTCTCGTCCGCTGCGTCCTCTCTTCGATCCACTCCGCGGTCTGCTGCCTGGTGCGCTCCATCTCCTCGAGGAGCTTCTGCCGCTCGTCCTCGGGGAGATACCACCAGTCCGGCAGGACCACTTCCACCTTCGGCTCCGCCATGCGCTCCTCCTCTGCCGCCAGGATCGACCGGGCGTGTGCACGCCCGCTGCACGGCGGGCGTCTGGATCACGGCTTCAGCCTCTTCGTGAGGTGCTGCTCGGCCAGCTTCCGCTCGCGGGCGCGCCCGATCCGGAGGGCGTCGACCAGCGCCAGGAGCTCGTAGAGCTTCGGATCGACTCTGGCAGCTCGCGGCGCGGCTCGAGGGTCTCGCCGCGGACGGTCCCCTCCGGGTCAGGCCAGACGGGCGGCAGGTCATCCCCTGCGATCTCCGCGGCGAGCGGCGCCGCCGCGTGGGCCGTGGGCATGCCGCGAGCGACCCCACCGCGCTCGGGGTAAAACGCGACCTGCACGCCGTGGAGGAGGAACTCGAGGAGCGCCCCTGCCGCGCAGGCGCGCAAGCTGCGTGACCTAAATTTGGTACCGTATGAGCACCTTTTGCAATGCCGGATATGGGGCGCTCGTGCCTCGACCGCGAGGTCCGGCACCTTCCAGTACGATTGATCCATCGCGTGGACCTCACCCCAGGAACCCGACCCGCCGCCCCGCGTGCTGCGCGCGGAGCTCGGCCTCCTCGGCGAGCGCCACGAGGAGCGCGGCGTGGGTCGCGCCGCCCTCGAGCGCGAAGCGATCGCGGACGACGCGAAAGTCCCCCGCCGCGAGGGGCGGCAGCCCCGCGAGCTCCTCGAGGAGCGCGGCGTGCGGCGGGCTGCCGGCGAGCGGGGCGAGGAGCCGCGCGTAGAGGAGGCGCCGTCCCTCGGCGGTGAGGTAGTCGAGGCCGAGCTTGACCTGGAAGCGACGCAGGCACGCGGGGTCGAGCGCCTCGAGGCGGTTGGTGGTGGCGATGACCAGGCCGCGCGCGCGCTCGAGCTGCACGAGGAGCTCGTTGACCAGGCTCACCTCCCACGAGCGCTGCGCCAGCTCCCGCGAGTGGAGGAAGGTGTCGACCTCGTCGAGGATGAGGACCGCGTCCTCGTGCTCCGCCTCGGCGAAGGCCTGGGCCAGCGCCTTCTCGGCCTCGCCGACCCACATGCTGAGGATGTCGCTCGCCCGCCGGACGAGCGGCTCGCGGCCGAGGTGCCGCGCGAGGTGGCGCGCGAGCTCGCTCTTGCCGGTGCCGGGCGGGCCATGGAAGAGGAGGTTCACGACGAGCCGCCGGGACGGGTCGGCGCGGAGCTGGCGGTCCGCCGCCTCGAGCCGCCGGAGCAGCGCGCGGAGGTTGCCGCTGGCGCTCACCGCCGCGAGCGTGAAGTCCTCCTCGAGCGCGTCCCGCGGCCGCGCCGGCTCGCCGTCCGCGAGGAGGGTGCGGTGGGCCTCGAGGCTGCCGCGGATCGCGCGGCCGAGCGCGCGCCGGCTCCGCGCCCCGGCGAGGCTCGCGCTCCGCACCGCGCTCTCGATGGCGCCGGCGCCGAGCTCGTACTCGGCGGCGAGCGCGGTGAGCTCCTCGCGCGGCAGCACGCGCAGGGCCCGGTGCGTCTCGACGACGGTCTCCCAGATGCGGAGCCGCTCCCTGCGGCCGAAGGGGCGGAAGGCGACGCTGTGGGCGAAGCGTCGCCGCACCGACTCGGCGATGCCGTCGACGCGGTTGACGATCCAGATCATGCGGACGCCCGGCTCCTCGAGGAGGTGGTTGAGCCAGCCCTTGTCCTGCGCCTCGCCGCGGACGAGCCAGCCCGCCTCGGTGCCGAGGATCCCGTCGGCCTCGTCGACGATGATCAGCGAGCCGCTGCCGTGGTTGGTGAGGTTGAGGCAGGCGAGGACCGCGGCCCGCTCGCTGGCGACGCGGTTGTCGCGGTCCGGCAGGACCTCGTAGGCGGGGAGCCGGAGCGCCTCCGCGAGCCCGCGCGCGTAGCTCGTCTTGCCGGTGCCGGGCGCGCCGTAGAGGAGGAGGTGCACGGGGCCGCGCGTGGGTGCGGGCCGGAGCAGGCGCAGGAGGTGCACGGTCGTGGTCGGCTCGACGAGGTGGGCCTCGAGCGGGACCGCGGGTGGACGCGCGGGGCGGAAGAGCCGATCGCGGCGCTCGCTGGTCCAGGGCTCGTCGAAGAGCGGGATGAACTCGTCGCTGACCCGGAACCACCCGCCGCACTCCTCGACGATGCCGAGCTGCCGCACCTTCCCCGTCATGGCGCGGAGCAGCTGGCTCGCGCTGAGCCCGAGGGCCACCGCGAGGTGGCTCCGGCCCGTGCGCTTGGTCGCGTCGAGGTGGTGCTCGAAGTAGCGGTCGGCGGGCGAGCAGTGCGCGACCAGGTAGAGGAACAGGCAGTACTCGGCCTCGGCGGCGGTCAGCCCGAAGGAGGTCTGCAGGTGCTCGAGGTTCGCCTGCAGGCAGCCGCCGCGGGTCTCGCGGCGGGTGAGCCGCGCGAGCTCGGCGCGGAGGTGCTGCTGCACGGCGCCCCGCACCCGCGGCTGCCCCTCCACCGCCCGGAGCAGCGCGCGCGCCCGGTCGCCGTCGTCCTCGGACTCGCGCAGCGCCTGCGCGAAGCGGGTGCGCGCGTCGCCCTCGAGCGCCAGGGTGATCACCTGGCTCAGGCGCCGGCAGCGCGCGCCGACCAGCCAGCCGTAGAGCTGGAGCGCCTCGTAGTCGAGGACGGGCCGGCGCTCGAGGACGCGGCTCAGGTAGAGCGCGAGCCGCCTCCGCATGAAGCGCTGGTCGGCGTCGAGAGCTGAGCGGCGGGCGGGCATGGAGTGTCTCCTTCCGCCAGTCAGGATGGGACGCGGGTGTGCAGGTTGGCTTCACACTCGCCCCAGCGCGCCGGTGCGCGGAGGCGCATGTATCGCACCTCCCTGTGGACAGAAGTGATCCCCGTCGACCGTCATGTCTCGGCGCGTGAGGAGCGTCTGATCCAGCTTCTGGGCGAATCTGTCGGACGTCTGCAAGGTGGGGAGGGTCAACCGGAAGCTGGCCGCGCTGAGCGATGGCCGCTGGACTCACCTCCGCGCGGGGCGCCGGCGTGGAGCCGGGCGCCGGCGCGCGCCCCCTCGCGACGGCCGGGCAGGCGGTGGCAGCGCCGCCTCGAAGGCAGCGCGATCGGCGAGGAGCAGCAGCCTGTCGAAGAGCGACCTGAGCTCGGCCGCGCTCATGCTCTCGAGCCGACCGCCGAGGCCGGCGGGCGAGGTGCGGAGCCGCAGCTCCACCATCCTCGCGATGCTCTCGGCGAGCCCCTCGGCGCACCCAAGCTTCCGGCCATCCGCGAGGATTCCCTGATACGTGCTCGAGTCTTGCATCAGCTCGCTCCTCAGCATCGAGTCTAGTCTGTCATGCGCCACTCGTCGGCAGCGCCCACATGTAGTCGACGCTCCACCGCGTGGCGGCCGGCAACTCGAGGAGCTCATCGAGGAGCTTCGCCTCGGCTGCCCTGACGACGGAGTAGCGATAGATGTCGTTGTTCATGAAGAGCGGGTTGTTGACGATCTTGTTGAGCGACCAGCCCTGCACCTTGAGCTTCTTGAGCGTGCTCTGGGGGTAGGCACGTTGCACGAAGAACATCGCTG
>JAKLHH010000219.1 GCA_022710245.1 Myxococcota bacterium | reverse complement strand
TCCTCGCCGATCCGAACGCCCGCCTCCCGGCGTTCGGCCGGCGGACGCCGCTCGAGGTGGGCTTCCCGGCGTCGGTGAAGACCGGCACCTCGAAGGACTTCCGCGACAACTGGACGATCGGCTACACGCCCGAGGTGACCGTCGGCGTCTGGGTGGGGAACTTCGACGGGAGCAGCATGCACAACGTCTCCGGCATCACCGGCGCGGGGCCGCTCTGGGCCGAGGTGATCACCGCGGCGGCGCGGGCGCGACGCGGCAGCGCCGACAGCTCCGAGGAGCTGGAGCGGCCGGACGGCCTCGTCGAGCGGCAGATCTGCCCGCTCTCCGGGGAGCTGGTCGGGCCGCACTGCGGCGGCGCTGTGAGCGAGCTCTTCGCCGAGGGCAGCGAGCCGCGCGAGCCCTGCCGCTTCCACCGTGAGCTCACGCTCGACCGCCGCAACGGCCTCCTCGCCGGGCCTGGCTGCGACGAGCAATCCGCCCTGCCCGCGTCCTCCGGACGCTCCGCGATGAAGGGCGGATTCGTCGAGCGGCGCGTCTTCACCGTCTACCCGCCGGTCTATCGCGCCTGGGCGCTCTCCTACGGCATCGAGCCGCCGCCGACCAGCGACTCGCCGCTCTGCCCGCGGCGCGAGGAGCAGGCCCGCGTCAGCATCCGCTTCCCGGCCTCGGGCGACCGCTACTTCATCGATCCCGATCTGAAGCGGCAGTACCAGAAGGTGCCGCTGGAGGCCACCGTCGAGGGCTGGGTGCGCGAGGTGCGCTGGCTCGTCGACGGCCGCGAGGTCGCGCGCGCGCCCTACCCCTACAGCGCGCTCTGGCCGCTGCAGGCGGGGCAGCACCGCGTGGAGGCCGTGCTCCCCGACGGACGGCGCAGCGCGGCCGTGACGATCACCGTCGAGTGAGGATCGGGCCTACGGCAAGCAGACCTGATGCTCGACGTCCTCGTCGCCGAAGCGCGGCATGGTCACGCACTGGTAGCCGTCGCGGCAGCCAGTCCCGGGGAAGAGGCTCTCGTCGCAGCGAGACACGCAGCGGGGGGCGCCGTCGACGGTGGTGCAGAAGGTCACGGCCTTGCCCGACTGGTCCGGGCAGAGCTTGCTGCAGTCCTGGGTGCACATGCCTCCGGGGTAGCCGTCGGCCTCGCCGAGACAGAGCCCCGAGGAGCACTGGCTCGCGTCACTGCAGGCGTCCCCGATGAAGCCGCTCCCCGGCGTGGGCGTCGGCTCTGGCGTCGGGGTCGGCTCCGGCGTCGGTGTCGGCTCTGGGGTAGGCGTTGGCTCCGGCGTCGGCGTCGGATTCGGCGTCGGCGTCGGCGCCGAGCTGCAGGAGACCGGCCCGGTCGCGGTCGACTTGTCCACCTCGCTCACCTGGATCGCGTAGCAGTCCGACCAGCCCGCCGAGCTCGTACCGAAGAGGTGCTTGGAGACCGCCGGCGAGGCGTCGATGATGTAGCCCGTGCCGCCGCAGCGTGCCTTGGCCTTGCTCTCCACCCAGGCCGCGGGGCCGTTGTCCGCGACCTTCACCACCACGCACTTGCCGTTCGCCTCGAGGAGGAGCTTGGCGCCGCAGCCGAAGGTGTAGGCGCCCGTGGCGTAGTAGCCGCCGCTCGCCTGACCGCCGCAGGCCATGGTGCCGCCGCTGTAGGAGGTCAGGAAGTAGCTCCACGGCGCGTCGCCCGGCGGTGTGCCGTGCTTGAAGAAGGTCTCGCGGCCGCCGCTCTCGTCGATCCCATCGGCGCCGAGGTCCCCGACTCCGCAGCTCAGGCCCAGCGTCGTCGAGGCGGCCAGCAGCGCGACCGTGGACAACCCCTTCCAGGCGATCCTGCGTCTCGTCATGAATGACTGGAACAGCAAGAGCCATGCCGTCGCTGCGGCCGTCCAAGATCTCAAAACGCCATGGCGAGGGTGGGACTGTGTCGGCCCAAGTGAGGAATGGACCCCCAGTCTGGAGGCGACACGGCGTACGTCGTTTGCAGCGCGGCCGGGCAGGTCGGATGTCTGCGGCCGGCGAGTGCGCCGGGGTCTGAGATCAGCTGTCTCGAGGGCCATGCCGCGAGCCATGGTTCACGGTGATCGATGACAATGGTCAGGCCGCGTGCCTGTGCAATCTAGGGGGCCAGGTCTCGAGCCTGCAGGCCGAGATTGCACAGATCTGCGCAATCTCCGGGGGAGGTCTCAAGACTTCAAGCCGCGATTGCACAGAAGTGAGCAATCTCGACGGGCAGGTCTCAAGCCTGCACCCCGCGATTGCACAAGGGGCTGCGAGCCGCGGTCTCGAGCGGCAGGCCAGCCTACACAAGGCGTCTGAGAGCAGCCGAGAGGGGGAGTCTCAAGCCTGCACCCCGCGATTGCACAGGTGCACGAGGGTCTGAGAGCAGCCGAGGGGAGTCTCAAGCCTGCACCCCGCGATTGCACAGGTGCACGAGGGGCTGAGAGCAGCTGCCTCGAGGGGCAGGTCTCGTGCGCGGCGCTACTTCTTCCCGATCTTGGCCACCAGCTGCTCGGCCTCGTCGAGGGCGGCGTTGAAGACCTTCATCGCCGTGTCGTAGGGTCTGGTCGTGGTGAGGTCGACGCCGGCGTTCTTGAGGAGCGTGATCGGGTAGTCCGAGCTCCCTGCCTGCAGCAGGTGCTGCACGTACCGCGCCGCGGCCTTCTCGCCGTCCTTGCCCGAGATCATCTCACCGAGCGCGGTCGCCGCGGTGATCCCGGTGACGTACTGGAAGACGTAGTAGTTGTAGTAGAAGTGCGGGATGTAGGCCCACTCCATCCCGTAGACGTCGTTGACCTTCACCACGCCCTGCGCCTCGCCGTAGTACTTGCGCACCACCTCGAGGTAGAGCTTCGTGATCTGGTCGGCGCTGAGCGCCTCCTTCTTCTCCGCGCGCTGGTAGAGGCCGAGCTCGAACTCGGCGAACATCGCCTGGCGGAAGAGCGTCTGGCGGAAGTTCTCCAGCTGCTCGCCGAGGAGGTAGAGGCGCGGCTTCGGGTCCTGCACCGTGCGCAGCATGTGCTTCATCAGCAGCGCCTCGTTGGTGGTCGAGGCGACCTCGGCGACGAAGATCGAGTAGTCACACTTGGCGTAGGGCTGCTTCTTGTTCGTCGAGTAGGAGTGCAGCGCGTGCCCGTACTCGTGGGCGAGCATCCCGAGCGAGTTGTAGTCGCCCATGTAGTTGCCGAGCACGAAGGGGTGGACGTCGTAGGCGCTCCCGTCCATGTAGGCGCCGCTCCGCTTGCCCAGGTTGGGGAAGGGGTCGACCCAGCCGCTCGCCGGCTCCAGGCCCTTGGCGAGCGCCGCCACGTAGTCCTTGCCGAGCGGCTTCATCGCCTCGACGAGGATCGCCGGCGCCTGCTCGTAGGGGTACTTGAGGTCGACCTTCTTGATCATCGGCGGGTACATGTCGAAGTAGCGCAGCTCGTCGAGACCGAGGAGCTTCTGGCGCAGCTTCAGGTAGCGGTGGAGCGAGGGGAGGTGCTTGTTCACCGCCTTGATCATGTTGTGGTAGACGGAGGTCGGGATGTTGCCCGCGTCGAGCGCGGCCTCGAGCGAGGTGCGGTACTTGCGGGCGCTGGCGTAGACGATGTTCGCGTTCACCTGCGCGCTGAGCAGCGAGGCGAAGGTGTTCTTGTAGGCCTCGAAGGTCTTGAAGAGCGCGTCGAAGGCCGCCCTGCGCACCTTGCGGTCGGCCGAGGCGCGGTACTTGGTGAAGAGCGACTGGGTCAGCTGGACGGGCTTGCCCTTCTCGTCCTTGATGGTGGGGAACTTGAGATCGGCCGCGGAGAGCGCCGAGTAGACGTTGTGGCCCGTGTCGCGCATCAGCGAGGTGGCGGCGAGCAGCCCCTCCTCCGACGGCGAGAGGATGTGCGGCTTCAGGCGCAGGATGTCGCGCAGGAACTGATCGTAGTCGGCGAAGCTCTTGTCCTTGATCATCTCCTGCAGCTTCGCCGCCGGCAGCGCGAGCAGCTCGGGCTGCACGAACGCCGAGGCCTCGGCGAAGGCCGTCGCGACCTTGTCGACGACCTCCTTCATCTCCTGGTACTTGCCGACGCGGGTGTCCTCGTCGTAGCGCCGGTGCGCGTAGTTGGCGAGGCGCGCGAGCCGCTTCTGCGTGGCGAAGAGCCGGTCGAGGCAGCTCTTCACCGTGCCCTTGCCCTCGCGGAGCTTGCCCTTGCAGGCGGTGATCTCCTTCATCGCCGCCGGCAGCGCCTTGCGCTCCTTCACCCAGGCGGCGTCGCTCGGGAAGAGGTGCGTGGTCTTCCACTTGTGCTTCTCGGGGACGTCCTTGCGTTCGGGGGTCTCCTGGCCGGACATCTGGGCGCTTCCTTTCCGCTGACCAGCGGTGGGTGCAGCTGGCATCGTAGTGGGCATCGTTGCTGGTCGCCTTGAGCGGGGTTTGGCCTCGGCCACGGACGCAGCGAGCAGCGTGGCCGCCATGATGAGGGTTGCCCTGCGGGTCATCGCGAGTACCTCTCGGGTGAGTCGTCTGAAAAAACGTCTAGACGTTGCAACACCTGCTCGCGGATTGCAATCTAGCAGGGGCGGGACGGGCGGGACGGGCGGCACCGGCGGGGCCGACCAACCCGATCGGGAAGGAGCGAGGATCCGATGGCCGACTACGACAAGGGGCTCAACCGGGGGCTGCTGGGGAAGCGATACGAGGCGGCGCCGGTCGTCGTCGACCCGGCCAGCATCGAGGCCTACGCGCGCGCGACGAGCGACGAGAACCCACGCTACCTGGCCGGCGCGGGGCAGGTGGCCCCGCCGATGGTCGCGGTGCGGCTGACCAAGGAGGTGCTCTTCGCGCCGCTGCTCGACCCCGAGCTCAACTGCGATCTCCTGATGCTCCTCCACGGCGAGCAGGAGCTGCGCTTCCACCAGCTGATCCGGCCTGGCGACCGCATCGTCGCGCGCTCGCGGATCGCCGAGATCCTCGACAAGGAGACGGGGCAGGTCCTGCACCTCGCGATCGACCTCAGCCGCGAGGGGCAGCCCGTCTGCGACGCCGTCTCGACGCTCTTCATCCGGCCGCGCACGCCGCCCGAGAAGAAGCCAGGGGAGGGGCGGCGCAAGGCGGCGCCCGTCGAGGCGCCGGTCTGGACCCTCGAGGACCACGTGGTGGTGACCGCCGACCAGCCGCGGCGCTACGCGGCGGCCTCCCTCGACGACAACCCCATCCACCTGAAGGACGAGGTCGCGCGGGCGGCGGGGCTGCGCGGGGCCATCCTGCAGGGGCTCTGCACCATGGCCTTCTGCCAGCGCGCGCTGGTCAGCGGCGCGGCCGGCGGGGACCCCGCGCGGCTGCGCAGCCTGAAGGTGCGCTTCGCGAAGCCCGTCTACCCGGGCGACCAGCTCACCGTGCAGGCGCGCATCCTCGAGGACGGCGCGCTCCGGCGGCTCGCCTTCCGCGCCGTCAACCAGGAGGGCGCCGAGGTGATCACGGCGGGGATCGGCGAGGTCATGGCCTGACCTCCAAGCTTCCCTCCGGGGGAATTGCGGGTCCTCGCGGCCTTCGGCCGCTCCGGGATGAGACCGCCGCAATTTGCCCTGCTCGCCTCCTGCGGAGGCTCCGCGATAAAGGGCAAATTAGTAGCGAGCGCGGACGACGAGGCCGGTGCCGGTGGGGAGCGCGGTGACGCGCCGCTCGCGGGCGGCGTCCTGCCGTCGCCCGGTGGCGATCAGCACGCTCGCCGTGATCACCGAGGCGGCGCCCACGGCGGTGAAGGCCCACGCGGCGCCCTTGCTGTCGCGCACGCGCGGGCACTCGGAGCCGGCCGGCAGCCCCTCGCAGTCGACGCCGCGCCCGTCGAGCCCGAAGAAGATGCCCGCCACGGCCAGGCTGGCGACGCCGGCGCCGAGCACGCTCCAGCCCGCGAGCTGGCGGGCGCCCATGCCCGGCTTGCGGAGCAGGCGCAGCTCGAGGCGCTCCTGCAGCCCGGCGACGGCGCGCACCTTGCGGACGCTGGTCAGGTGGCCGCGCGCCTGGGCGCGGAGCTCGTGCTCACCCGCGCTGAGCTCCAGCTCGCGCGGCGTGGGGCCCAGCCGGTTGCCGTCCAGCGTGAGCATCGCCCCCGGCGGGTCGCTCACGACGGCCAGGCGGGCGGGCGCGCGGGCGACGGCGACCAGCTTCGCGCGCAACGACGAGGCGGAGAGGTCCAGCTTCGAGGCGACCCCCTCGAGGCCGCAGATCTCGCAGCGGTCGTGGGCCTCGGCGGCCAGGCGGCCGGCCGCCGCGTCGAAGAGCCAGAGGTCGAGCTCGTAAGAGCGATCGAGCCCGCTCACTCGGCCCCCGACGAGGAAGCGGCAGCCGAGGGCCGCCGACAGCTGACGCCAGCAGGCGGCGTCGGCGCAGGTCGTGCGGGCGCCCAGCGCTCTGCGCACGGCCTCGTCGGGCAGCACCCGCAGGCCGGCCGCGGTGAGCCCGCGGCGCAGCCGCTCCGGGAGCACCCGGCGGAGCGTGTCGGAGATCTCACCGTGCAGGCCGAGCTCGACCACGGCGACGGGCGTCTCCGCCCGCGCGGGGCTCGCGAAGCAGAGCACCAGCACGGCGGCGGCGAGGGTCAGGGGACGGCGGGCAGCGCTGTGCATGCGCGGAGTCTACAGCCAGCGCGGAGGGCCGCCAACTTTCACCTGCCGGCGCGGAGGGCCGCCAGCCTTCAGCCAGCACGGAGGGCCGCCAGCCTTCACCTTGCGAGCCAGACGCCTCAGCGGCACTCGTCGACAGGCACCGCGCCGTCCCACTCGGAGCCGAAGAGCCGCGCGTCCCAGGCGGTGACCGTGGCGGGGCTGTCCACCACCACGTTGACCTCCCGCGAGCGGCTCCAGGACTGGTTGTCGAGGTTGGCGGAGCCGACGATCGCGAGCTGGCCATCGTAGGACGAGTACTTGACGTGGCTCGGCCGGTTGACGCCGGCGTCGCGGTCGAGGTTGCCCTCGACGGGGGTCACCCCGTCGAGGAGCCGCGACCACCAGCGCACCTGCAGCCGATCGCAGGGCCGGTCGATGCCGGCCGAGCGCAGCCGCCGGTAGAGCTCGGCGACGGTCTCCTCGTTGGTGCCGCCGTCGAACTGCTCCCCCAGGTCCTCGTAGCCCTTGGCCAGGATGACCTGCACGGTGAGCGCCTTCTTCTCGATCAGCCCGTGGACGAGCGCGGTCTTCACCGCGGCGACGTTGAGGTTCGGGGTCCGGATCCGGATCGACCTCGCGGCGCCCTGCAGCGCGGTCAGGAACGCCTGGTCCTGCGGGTTGGCGTGGTCGCCGACCTGCAGGCCCGCCTTCCAGCGGCGTCCGGCGACCAGCATCGGCGTCTGCGCCGCGGGCGGCTGCAGCGTCGGCAGCGCGTGCTGCGGCGGGCCCGGGTTGTCGCGCAGGCACTCGCCCTCGGGGAGCGGCTCGAGGGGCCAGGGTAGCGGGCCGCAGTAGGTGACGTTCCACGACTGGCTCCGCGCCCAGGCGTCGTCGAACTCGGCGAGGAGCGAGCGGGCCACCTCGCCCTCGAGCTCGAAGCCGGCGTCGTGCTCGCCCCAGGCGAAGTCGTCCCAGTGGTTCATGTTGGCGCCGGTGACCATCGCGACGCGCCCGTCGACGATCACCGCCTTGCTGTGGATCGACTCGGTGGTGACGTGGAAGTGAGCCGAGAGCTCGTAGCGGACGAGCCGCGGGTCGAGCTTCATCGCCTGCAGCTCGCCCGTCAGCCCGCGGAGGAGCTCCTCGCGCGGCGGCGCGCCGTTCAGGAGGCCCCCGGAGGTGTTGAGGAGCAGCCTCACCACCACCGGCCGCGCCGGTGGCGCGGCGCGCAGGCGCCGCTCGAGCTTGCCGACGGCGGCGAGGAAGGTCCGCGCCGGGTCCGCGGCGGGGTCGAAGGAGAAGTTCTGCAGGGCGACCTCGTGCTCCGCGGCGACGACCAGCTCGGCTACACGGCCGAAGATGGACTTCGCGTCGATGCGCGGCGAGGGCGAAGCCTGGTTGCGGCAGGAGGTCGCGCTCCCCGACGGGAGAGTCCCGCGGTCAGCGAACGCGAGCGCGACGTCGCGCACGCGGTTGAAGAGAGTCGAGCCGGGACAGGAGCTGTTGCTCGCCGGGGCGCGGCCATCACCAGGATCGTCCGCGAGCGGCTCGGCGTCGCAGCCGAGCAGGAGCAGAGAGGTGACGAGGCCAGCGCGCAGCACGCCAGCAGGGTTGGTCATGGTGATGCCTCCGGCGTGGCCCGGCAGCAAGCCACATGCCACGCGCCACGACATTGATGCTGGCGACTTGTGCAGTCGCCACTCTCCGAGGGTCGCAGAGGTGAGGCGCGCGCTGACCGCGGATCGGAGCGCGACGCCCTGGCGACGTTCTCCGTCGAGAAAGACGGAAAATAACCTGCACCTCGAGGGGCGCTCGATCGTGTCTCCTCTCTTGCGGCGGCGATCGCCGACGAGCTGCCGGCAGCGTTCGGGGAAACTCGGAGCTGCCGCTCGCCTGGCCTCGCGCCTCGGAGACCCACCCGCTGGCCTTGCCCTCGAGGGCCCTCGCTCACCCGTGGGCGAGTTCAGTGCGAACGAGCAGGCTCTCTGGCGGGGCCCGGCTCAGCTTCCCTGCTCATCGCCGATCGGGAATCGCGCTCGGTCACTTAGGCCGAGCGGCGGCGGAGGCGCAGGGCGACGAGGCCGAGGAGGACCAGCGGCCAGGTGGCGGCGAGCGGGCCCGGGCTGACCGAGCAGGTCCCGATCAGGCCGTCCTCCGGGTTGAACGGCGCGCCCGGCGTGCCCGGCTTGGCGTTCTCGGGCAGCCCGCAGACCTGCATCGCCTTGTTGGAGGTGCCGAAGCAGGTAGCCCCGCTCGGGCAGGGCGAGGCGGTGCTGCAGGTCTGGGTGCAGTACTTCATGCCGAGGGTCAGGTCGTCGGCGCAGAGGCCGCTCTGGCAGTCGCTCTGCAGGCCACAGCTGGCGCCGAAGGCAGCCTTGGCCGTGGGGTCGGGCGTCGGGTTGGGCGCGGGGCTCGGGGTCACGCCGCCGTCGACGGTGAGGTCGAGCGCCTGCTCGCCGAGGTTGTTCGCCGCGTCGTAGGCGCGCAGGTGCAGGTTGTGCTTGCCGGCCTTGAGCACCACCGGGAAGGTGAAGCTGGCGCCCGAGTTGCTGGAGATGACGACGCCGTCGACGAGGAGCTCGACCCGGGCCACACCGACGTTGTCGGTCACCTGGCTGGTCACGCTGAAGCTCGCCGGCACCCGCGCGTTCGCGGCCGGGTACGTGATGACCACCGACGGAGCCTGCGTGTCCTGCGTCGGATCGGTCGGGCTCGGGCTCGGGTTGGGGTTC
>JAKLHH010000218.1 GCA_022710245.1 Myxococcota bacterium | reverse complement strand
AGCTCCGCGAAGCCAACGAGGCGCTGCGCGAGAGCCAGGCGCATTACCGCGCCAGCTTCGAGCAATCGCCGGTGCCGATGCTCACCGCGAGCCCGGACGGCGTGATCACCGACGTGTCGGACAGCTGGTCGGAGCTGTTCGGCTATCCCCGCGGCGAGATCGTCGGCCGCCCGATGCACATGCTGGACGTGCCGGGGTCCCGCGCCCTCGGCGAGGCGGACCGCGACCGGCTGATGGAAGCCGGCGAGGTGCGCGACCTCGACCGCCGGCTGACCTGCCGCGACGGACGCGTGATCGATGCGCTGGTCTCCGCGCGGCTGGAGCGGCGCGACGGCCAGACCGGCATCGTGTGCGTGATCACCGACGTCACCGCCCGGCGCCGGGCGGAGGAGGCGCTGAACAGCGCCGAGGAACGGCTGCGGCAGGCCCAGAAGATGGAGGCGATCGGCCAGCTCACCGGCGGGGTTGCGCATGATTTCAACAACATGCTGCAAGGCATCGGCGGCTGCCTCGACATGATGGAGCGCCGCATCGCCCAGGGGCGGACGCAGGAGGCCACGCGCTTCCTGCCGGCCGCGCGCCAGGCCGTGGACCGCGCCGCCCACCTGACCAGCCGGATGCTGGCCTTCGCCCGCCGCCAGACCCTGCAGCCGCGCCCGGTGGACCCGGACCGGCTGATCCTGGACATGGAGGAGCTGCTGCGCCGCACGCTGGGGCCGGGCATCGACCTCGGCCTCGGCCTGCATGACGGGCGCTGGCTGATCCTGTGCGATGCCAACCAGCTGGAAAGCGCGCTGCTGAACGCCGCCATCAACGCCCGCGACGCCATGCCAGGCGGCGGACAGCTGCGGATCCGCGCCGAGCGGGTCGCCCGCGAGCGGGCCCCCCGCGCGCTCGCCGGCACCGGGATGGTGGGCGACCGCTGCGTGCGCCTGTCGGTCACCGACACCGGGAGCGGCATCACGCCGGAGGTGCGCGCCCACCTCTTCGAGCCGTTCTTCACCACCAAGGCCCGCGGCCAGGGCACGGGCCTCGGGCTCTCGACGGTCTACGGCATCGTCAAGCAGGCGGGCGGCGAGATCGCGGTGGACTCCGAGGTCGGCCGCGGCACCACCTTCGCGATCTATCTGCCCGAGGTGGCGCCAGCCGCCCGCGCCGGCGCGCGCGAACGCTCGGTGAGCGAGGCGGCGAGCCGTCCCCCGCCGGCCGTGCTGCTCGTCGAGGACGACGCGGCGGTGCGCCAGCTCACCCGCCGCCTCCTCGAGGGGCGGGGCTCGCAGGTGCTCGAGGCCCGCGACGGCGGCGAGGCGCTCTCCCTGGTGATGTCGCAGGGGGCGAGGTTCGAGGTGCTGGTCACCGACATCCTGATGCCCGGCATGTCGGGGCGGGAGCTCGCGGAGCGCATCCTGCTGCAGCGGCCGCGTGTCCCGGTCGTCTTCATCTCGGGCTACACCGCCGACCAGCTCTCGACGGAGGGGGGCATCGACGAGCGCACCATCCTGGTCCACAAGCCCTTCGAGCCGGAGCAGCTCTTCGAGGCGATCGCGCGGGCGATCGAGGCCAGCCAGGCGATCGAGGCCGGCCAGGCGCAGAGCGCGAGCCCGCAGACGCCGGCGACGGTTCAGAAGTAGGTCGCCAGCCCGAGGCTGGCGTTGACGCCGCCGTGCAGCACGTCGCGGGCGCCGCCGCCGATCGTGCCGAGCAGCCCGAAGCCGCGAGCGAGCCGCAGCTCGGCCTGCAGCTCGGCGCGGAAGGCCCAGTCGCTGCCGCGGAGCAGGTTCTCCACCAGCACCCGCGGCGTCAGCTTCAGCAGGCGCCCCACCGGCACCTCGAGGCCGAGCGAGGCCTGGTGGCCGACGAAGCTCCGCAGCAGCCCGCCGGCGCGCAGGTTGACGCCGTCCACGTGGCCGATGCGCAGCCCGCCCAGCCAGCCGCCGCCGACGCCGCTGTTGTTGACGCCGAGGATCACCGCGTTGGTGAGGCCGAGCCAGTCGTTGAGCTCCAGCTCCACCTCGACCAGCCCGTAGTAGAAGCGCACGTCCTCGAACGATGACCCCGTCGCGCGCGGGTCGACGAGCGGGTTGCGTCCCGCGATGGCTCCGCCGGCGAAGCGCAGCGCGCGCAGCACGGGGATGCGCAGGGTGTAGCTGTAGTCGGCCTCGGCCTGGCCGTACTGATCGTTCGCGCCGCCATAGGAGACGTAGCGGCCGCCGACGCTGAGGCGGTGCGGCGTGTCGTGCTGCCAGGGGCGCGCCGGGCCGCGCCGCACGAGGGTCGGCGCCGTGGCCGCGGCGGGCTGCCAGACCGGCGAGGGAGGCGGCGGAGCGGGCGCGCCGAGGTCGTCGGCGGGGCGGGCGGGCGGCGTCGCCGGCTCGGGCTCGACCACGTCTCCGACGCGGAGCTCGGTCGCCAGCGCGCCGGTGGCGCGCATGATCGAGAAGCGGTCGCCCGGGTGGCGGCGCGCGAGCCGGCCGAGGAGGATGCGGCTCCGCTGCACGCTGCCGGTCGCCGGGTGCCGGATCGTCTCCACGCGGTAGACGCGGAGCGTGGCCGGCACGCCCCCCGCGTCCTCGGTCCCGAGGTCGACGGTGATGTCGCGCCCGTCGACCCGGATCACCTGGTGGGCCGCGGGGCGCGAGGCGGCCGGGGCCGGCGCTCGCGGCTCGTCGTCGGGGGCGCCAAGCGCCGTCGCGGGCAGCAGCAGGGCGATCAGGATCACGGCTCGCGTCTCGCGCATCGACTCACCTCCGCGCGTGGCGTGAGCAAGAACGCGGCCACCGCCGACCGCGAGCGATGTCCGCTGGTTGCGCGTCGAGGGTGTCGAGTCTTCGCCACCCCTGACAGGGGTGCCGTTGGCTACTCCGCGTCGTCGCCGCGCGGCGAGCGATCCCGGTCAGCTCAGCGCGGTCCGAGGAGAAAGGCGAGGTCGCCGGGCGCTGCGCCCGGGTCTCGCTGCGCCGGTGCCCGCGGGTCAGCTCAGCGCGGTCCGAGGAGGAAGGCGAGGGCGCCGGGCAGGCGCTGCGCCCAGTAGGTCTCGCTGTGCTGGTGCCCTGCCGCCACCAGGTGGTGAAAGTCCTGCCCCTCGACGTAGCCGATCGAGAGGTAGGCCGCGGCCAGCAGGTTGGTGTTGCTGACGTCGTCGCTGCTGGGCCCGGAGTCGCCGCTGTCGAGGTAGACGCGGAGCGCGCGCGGGGTCTTGCCCTTGGCGGCCTTCACCTCGTCGATGATCGCGGTGCCGGCCCACCAGGTCGACGGCGACATGGCGCCGATCAGGCCGAAGACGTCCGGCCTCGTCAGCCCCGCGTGGGCCGAGATGAGCCCGCCCAGCGAGGAGCCGACCAGCGCCGTGTGCTCGCGCTCGGGGCGGGTGCGCAGCAGCGCGTCGACCTTCGGCTTCAGCTCGTCGACGAGCATCTTCAGGTAGAGGTCGCCCTTGCCGCCGCCCTCCTTCGGATCGGGGACGGGGGTGTACTCGGAGATGCGATCGGGCGTGTTCGCGACGCCGATGATGATCGCCTCGCGGAAGGTCTGGCAGGTCCCGGCGCCGCCGCAGTCGCTGTCCTTGCCGCAGGCGGCGCCCGAGGCGGTGCAGGTGCCGGCCGCCGCCGCCGTGTCGATCGCCACGTCCGCCTTCCAGGGCGTGCCGCCGAAGGCGAGCGCGGGGTCGAAGAGGTTCTGGCCGTCGTGCATGTAGACGACCGGCAGGCGCGCGCGCGTGTTCTCGAGGTAGGTGGGCGGCAGGTAGGCCCAGATGGAGCGCGTGTTGCCGAGCACCGTCGAGGCGAAGCTGGCGATCAGCTGCTGCACCTTGCCCTGCTGCACGGTGAAGCGCGGATAGACGTCGAGCGTCTGGCCGGCGGTGACGTGGTAGTTGGGCCCGAGCGCCCACTCACCGTCGAGGAGCGGCTTCCACTCCACGGTGCCGGTGAGCGCGCTGGTGGTGAAGGTCCAGGTGTCCTCGGCGCCGGGCGTCAGCGGCTGCCCCTGCGTCCAGCTGAGCGGCGCGGCGCCGCCGCGGAGGCTGAGCTGGTGCGTGCCGGCCGGGTAGTGCACGCGGATCACCGTCGTCGTTGGCGAGGACTGGTCAGCGGTCGGGCCGGCCTCGCGGTGGACCGCCGCCGAGTCGGGTGCCGGCGGGGAGGTCTCGCGGGTCGACGGTGAGGCGTCACGGGTGGGCATGGCGTCTTCCGGCGTCGAGGTCTGGCTGCACGCGGCGAGCAGCCAGGCGGCGAGCCAGGCCGCGCGACGCGCGACGGAGCGAGCGTGGTGGCAAGTGCTGATCACGGTGTCCTCACGTCCAGGTATCGTCGCGCCGGCGGCGGGGCAATTCAACCGGCGTTTCTCGGCTCGCGGATGAAGCTGAGCGGTGAGGCGGTCAGCGGAGCTGACGCGACCAACATTTAGATCGACAGCAGGGTCGCGCCGCGGCACCCTCGCCGGCCGGAGGTGGCCCATGGAGCTCCCCTCGGAGATGAAGCGTGCGCTGGCCAGGCGGCTGCTCGCGCTCCGCGCCCGTCGCAGCCCCGACCCGATGCAGCTCGACCCGGCGCAGCCCCTCGATCGGAGCCGGCCGCACTGGACCGACAGCTTCTACTTCACCGGCGCGAGCCCCGACGGGAGCGACCTCGCGCTGCGCCTCGCCCTCCGCGGCTGCGGCCACGTGGAGCTCTGGCTCTTCTTCCGGCTGCCGGGCCGCGGCCTCCTCTGGCACGAGGCCGAGCTGCTCCCCTCGGGGGACGGGCTCGCGGCCGGGCCGGTGCGGCTCGAGTGCCGCGAGCCAGGCCGGCGCTGGGGGCTCCACTTCTCCGGCGTGCTGCGCGGTGAGGCCGGGCTCTGGCCGGCGCGCTTCGAGCTGGAGTTCGAGGCGCGGACGCCGGTCGTGCGCTACGACCAGCTGGCGCCCGACAGCGTCGCCGCGGCGCTCGCCGAGGAGCGCTGGAGCCTCACCTGGCTGCGCGAGCTCGGCGCGCTGCACCAGTACCACCTGGAGCAGGGCGGGCGCCTCCGGGGCGAGCTCGAGCTCGGCGCCGAACGCATCGCCCTCGACCTCGCCGCGCTCCGCGATCGCTCGACCGGCGTCCGCGACTGGGCCGCGCTCGGCCGCCACGTCTGGTGCTACGCCACCCTCGACGACGGCCGCCTGGTCAGCTTCAGCCTCGCGCGCCTCGAGCACCTCAGCCACCACCGCGCGGGCTTCGTCGTCGACCGCGGCGCCATCCTCTCGCTCGCCGACGCGACCCCGCTCGCGGCGATCGCCCCGGACGGCCCCACGCCGCGGCTCGACCTGGAGCTGACGCTGGTCGGCGGCCAGCGGCTCGCGCTCTCGGCGACGACGGAGGCGAGCCGCCGCTTCGTCATGGGGGGCTGCTACGAGGTCCACGAGGGGCTGGCGCGCTTCGAGGTCGACGGGGTGCCCGGCCGCGGCATCGCCGAGCTCGGCTACCGGCGCTGAGCCCTGTCGCTCCGACCCTGCCGGCGCGTCCGGCGCGTATGTTGCGGCCCCCGCGCGGTCTACGGTATCGTTGCCTTCCAGTCGACAAGCAGGGCTGTGAGCTGTGTCATCCGCCTGGACGCTGAGGTGAGCGATGAGATGCGGGATTTGGATCGTCGTGTTCGGCTTGTTGCTCGGGCCAGCGGCCCGCGCTCAGCAGAGCTACGGGGTGGGCTTCTTCGTCCCTGAGCTCCCGATCGACCCCTACCAGCGCTTCAACTATGTGCAGGGGCTCGCCAAGCAGCTCTCGACGAAGCTCGGGGCGCCGGTGCAGGGCTTCGCCTACAAGAGCGAGGGCGATCTCCGTCGAGACCAGAAGCTGAAGAAGATCCAGTTCGCGGTGCTGGGGGGCTTCTTCCTGGCGGCTCAGCGGCCGGGCAAGGTGCTCAGCCACGCCTCGCTGAGCGGGCGCCAGCAGGCGAGCTGGACCCTGATGTGCAAGGTGAAGACCGAGGTCACCGCGCTGAAGGGGAAGGTGCTGCAGCTCCCGGGCCTCGGCGCGCTGGTCTACGGCCTGGTGCAGCACGGGCTGCTCGGCGGTAACGTCGAGGTGCGGCGGCACTTCAAGGTGGTCGAGTCGCCCGACCTCGCCTCCGCCGTCGAGGCGGTCCGCCTCGGCCAGGCGCAGGTCGTCTTCGCGCCAACCTCCTCGGCCGGGCTGCGGCCCTTGCTGGCCAACACCCTGCAGGTCCCGAGCCCGGCCCTGGTCGCGCTGGACCCGGAGCTCGCCGACGACAAGCTCGCGGCGGTGACGGAGGCGGCGATCGCCTACAAGGCCGTCGCCGGTCCTCTGGTCGGGTGGGGAGGCAAGACCGCGGTCGACTTCCCGCGCTTCGCGGCGCTGGCGCGGCGGCGGGTGCTCCGCATGGAGATGGTGCCCCTGCCGCTCGAGCGGCTGCGCCCGAGCGACCTGGTGGCGGGCGCCAGCCCGCTCAAGTACGAGCTCCCGGAGCTCGACGACGTCTTCGTGGTGCCGTAGCCGGGAGAGGACGATGCGAAGAAGTCTGGACAGGGAGACGTTCTGTGCCGGAAGGGCCGCGGCGCTGCCGCGCGTCGTCATCCTGGCGGCGGTGCTCGTCGCCGGGAGCTGGGGGACCCGAGCGACCGTCCTCGCGCAGGGGCTCACCGACGCGATGAACGAGGCGCAGAAGGCGCTCAACGACGCGGAGCTCCTCGCGCAGCAGAACCGGGTCGCGGAGGCGCGCGCGCTCTATCTGCAGGCGATCCGCCTCAACCCGCGCTTCGTGAAGGCGTTCGAGCAGTACTCGCTCTTCCTCTCCGCGCACGGGAGGTTCAAGGAGGGGGCGAAGGCCATGTCCATCGGCCTCAAGCTCAACCCGGGGACCCCGGAGCTGCGCGCCCAGCTGGGCATGCACCTGTTCCGGCTCGGGCGCGTGCTGGAGGCCTATAACCTGCTGCGCAGCTCGGCCGCCACGGAGGCGCTGCGCGATCGCTACGAGGTGCAGGTCATCTTCGCGCAGGCGGCCATCATGATGGAGGACTACCCGGCAGCGGTGGCTGCCATCGATCGCTACCTCGCCTTCCGACCCTCCTCGCTCTCCCGGCGCGACGCTGCCTTCCGCGTCCAGCTCGCCATCGCGCTGATGCGCCAGGGGGCCGTCGCCCGCGCGGGCAAGGAGCTGTCGCGGGCGATCTCCGAGACCCCGAAGAGCGTGCGCGCCCGCCTCGCGATGGCGGAGCTGCAGCTGCGCAGCGGCAAGTGCAGCCAGGCGCTGGCGGCCTTCGAGCAGCTGCAGCCCGTCGCCAAGACCCGCGAGCTGCCGATCTTGATCGGCGAGTCGTACCTGTGCATGCGTCGGTACCGCGAGGCGCTGGCCACGGCGCGGAGCTTCATCGCGCAGATGGACGGCCCGCTGCGCGAGCTGATCGCGAAGCCATCCCTGCGGCAGCGCTACTACGTGACGCTGGGTGTGCTGCGCCAGGGGCTGATGCTGCGAGGCAGCGCCGCCGAGCAAGTGGGCGCGCACGCCGAGGCCCTGGAGGCCTACCAGCAGGTGGAGAAGCTCGCCGGCGCGACAGAGCGGACCGAGCTCTGCGTCGCCCGGACCCTCTTTCATCTGCAGCGCTTCGAGGAGGCGGCGGAGAAGCTCCAGCGCCAGCTCGCCACGGCGCAGCCGGAGCCCGCGGCGGTGGAGCTCGCCATCCGCGCCGCCGTGCGGACGAAGCACCTGAAGGAGGCCGTGACGCACGCCGAGCGCCTGGCCAAGCTGGGCACCACGGCGCAGCAGCTCTACTTCGCGGGAGTGGGGTTCAGCTCGGCCGGCCGCTTCGAGCGGGCGCGCGACCTCTATCGTCGAGCGCTCGCGGTCGACCGCCGTCACGACGGGGCCCGCCGCGAGCTGGTGCGCGCGCTCAGCTACCTCGCGCGCCGGGCGCTCCGCAAGCAGGACGTCGCCAGGGCGGCCCAGGCCATGGCAGAGGCGCACCGCCTCGAGCCCACGTCGCCGGCGGTCAACCAGAACCTGGCGCTCCTCGAGCTCCGGCAGGGAAACGTCGCGCGCGCTCTCGAGCACGCCAACGCGGCGGCGCGAGCGAAGCCGCACGATGGCCTGGTGAACCAGCTCGCGGGGCGAGCGCTGGCGGCCCAGGGCAAGCACAAGGACGCCATCGTGCACTTCCTGCGGGCGTCGGAGCGGGCCGGGGGGCTCGACGGGAAGGCGCTCGCCCGCGTCCAGGTCGAGCTCGCGGCCTCGCGCCTCACGCTCGGCCAGGTCGAGCAGGGGATCACCGAGCTCGAGCAGGCGCTGAAGCTGGCGACCAAGGCCGGCGACGGCGCGCTCCTCGCCCTCGTCCTGCGTGACCTGCTGCGCGCCCGCCTGGCGCGCGCGCTGGACCTCGTCGACCGGGGACAGGCGGCGCTGGCGCTGCGGGAGCTGGAGCAGACGCAGAAGGCGGTCAGCTCCCTGCCCGAGAAGGAGCGCTGGCTGGTGCACCTCGCGACGCTCCTCGCCCGCGCGCACAACGGAGAGGTGGAGGCGGCGCGTGAGGAGGTCCGCCGGCACGGGGAGCAGCTGACCCAGCTGCTGCAGCCGTCGTACGCCGAGCTCGGCAGCGACTTCCTGCTCGCCTACATCGACTACCACGGGCGTCCCGGCCAGGGCCGGCAGGCGGTCGGACCTCGCCTCGAGCGGCTGATGGCGCGGGCCTCGTCCCCCGCGCGCGAGCGGCTGCGGGACCTCACCGTCAGCGCGAACGCGCAGGTGGCGCTGAAGGCGTTCGCCGGCGGAAAGCCGCGGGAGGCAGCGCAGCCACTCGCCAAGATCAAGCGCCTCGCCCGCGCCATCTCGCCCGAGCTCAGACACAACCTGGCCGTGGTCGAGTACTACGCCGGCGTCCGTGATGAGCCGCTGCACACGCTGCAGGCCTCCAGCGCCAAGGTGCCGATGGGGCTGTGCAACCTGGCGGTGCACTTCGACGGCAAGGGGGGCTCGCCGGCGAAGGCCTACGAGCTCTTCAGCCAGTGCGATCAGCGCGGCGTGAAGTTCCCGAACCTGAAGGTGATCCTCACCATCAAGCGCCAGATCTTCGGTCGGCTGAAGGGAGGGGGAGCATGAGCCCATCCCTCCGTCAGCGCGCGGCTGTCCAGAGCGGAGCAGTCAAGGAGTCCGTCGTTCGAGGTTGCGAGGGAAACATGCGAGCCATTCGACTGGTGGTGGTCCTCTCCCTGCTCGTCCCCGTCCCCCTGGTCTCGACCGCGCTCGCGGAGCCTGCCGGAACGGACGCGACCAAGCAGGACAAGAACAAGAAGCTGCTGAAGGAGCTCGAAGGCAAGGAGGACCTCTTCGGAGACGACGAGGCGGAGTCGACGGGCC
>JAKLHH010000217.1 GCA_022710245.1 Myxococcota bacterium | reverse complement strand
AGACGCGTGTCTCGCCCGGCAGGGCGGCGAGCTTGTGCAGCGACGCGAGGAGCTCCGCCGGCGTGCCCTCGAAGAGGCGCCCGCAGCCGGCGAGGAACAGGGTGTCGCCGGAGAAGAGGACCCCTGCCTGTGGGAAGTAGTACGCGGCCGCGCCGCGCGTGTGGCCGGGGACGAGCAGACACTCCACGTTGTGCCCCGCCACCACGGCCCGCTCGCCATCGTCGAGGCCGCGGGTGGCGCTCGGCACGCGGGGGCGCTCGGCCGAGGCGCACAGCACCTGCAGCCGCGGACGCCAGGCGAGGAGCTCCGCCACGCCGCCCACGTGATCGCCGTGATGGTGGGTGACGAGGATCGTCTCGAGCTCGAGGCCCAGCGCGCTCGCCCGCTCGATCGCCGCTCCGGCGACCGCGGGGTCGACGATCGCCCCCCGCCCGTCGTCGGGCTCGTAGATCAGGTACTGGTAGTTGTCGTCGAGGACCGGGAGCACCTCGACGTGGAGACCATCGTTCATCGCGCCTCACCCCCTCGCTGCAACCTTAGCATCGTCGGACGACGGGCGCCGCCTCGCGGCCGCGGCCGACCTCGAAGCGAGTGGGGTCGCCGACCTCGAAGCGAGTGGGGTCGACGATCGGGGGCGCGCGGCGACGCTGCAGCCAGTCACCAGCAGGCGCGAGCCTCGCGGCTGCGAGCTGGGCGCGGCGGTCCCCCCTCTCCCTGTTGAATAATCCGGCAGTTGCAGCTCGCAACGGTGGGCACAGCCCTTGCTTTGAAGGGGCGCATGAACCGTTCGCTCCTCGCCCTCCTCGTGGTCCTCGCTGTCGCCGCCGGGTCGCCTGCGGCCGCGCGCACCATGCCCCGGCGCGGGGCCGTCTCGAAGCCGCGTCCGTTCGAGATCCAGCAGCCCTTCCCGTGCGGGACCCGCGTGCGCGTCAGCTGCGCGTACGGCCCTGGCTGCTCGCCCGCCCACAAGCGCGTGAAGAGCGAGACCTCGACCCCCGACTACTACGCGCTCGACCTGGTCCGCGCGGAGACGGGCAATGGCTACGGCAAGACCGTGGTCGCGGTGGCCTCGGGCACCGTCCGCTTCGCGGGCTGGGCGCCGCGCGGCTGGGCGCCCTACGGCAGGGCGGTCTACGTCGAGCACGACTTCCGCGACCGTCGCGGCAGCCGCTACAACAGCCTCTACGCCCACCTCGACAGCGTCAGCGTGCGCGAGGGCCAGCGCGTCGAGGCCGGCACGCCGATCGGCAAGCTGGGCGGCTCGAGCAAGCGCGACCGCCGCCACTTCGGCCCGCACCTCCACTTCGCCCTCTACCGCGACGCGCACGACCAGATCGGCGGCGGCGTGGCGGTGGTGCCCGAGCCGTTCGGCGCCGTCGAGGACCTGCAGCCCGGCGTGACCATGGTCGCCTGCGAGAAGCCCGCCCTGCCGGTGGCCTCGGCGAAGCCGGTCCGCACCGCCAGCGACGGCTTCGGCGGGCTCACCGAGTAGCAGCCGTAGCAGCCGCGGTTGACTTTCCCGCGCTGCTCTGACCCACTCGAGGCATGCGGATCCTCGACTCCCTCTGGAAGACGGCCAAGCTCGGGCTCTTCGTCAGCTGGGGTGCTGGCGCGGCGCTCCTCAGCGCGTGCAGCGGGCGCGGGACACCGCAGCCCGTCGATCTCCCCACCCAGCGGGACACGGCGCGGCCGCCCGACGCGGCGGTCCGCGCGGACGCCGGCGCCCCGGATCAGCAGGTGAAGCGCGACCGGCGCGGCTGGGACATGCCGCTCGAGTAGCGGCTCGCCCGCTCGAGCACGAAGCACAGCGTCATGCACGTCACCTTCGTCTCCCTCGCCGCCAGCGAGGCGCTCGCCCACGGCGTCATCTCCCTCGCCGGCTCGCTCCGCCACCACGGCCACCAGGTCTCCCTGGTGCAGGGCGCGGACGTGCCCGCGCTCGCGCGCGATCCCCGCGTGCGCGCCGCCGACGTCCTCGCGCTCTCCTCGACGACGGGCCTGCACCGCGTCTACGTGCCCTGGGCGCGCGAGCTCAAGCGCTGCTTCCCCGGCAAGGCCGTCGTCCTCGGCGGTCCGCACGCCACCTTCTTCCCCGAGGTGATCGAGCAGGCGCCCTTCGACGGGGTCTGCCTCGGCGAGGGCGAGGAGTCTTTCCCGGAGCTCCTGGGCGCGCTCGAGGGCGGGCTGCGCCGGGCGCCGGATGGCTGGTGGATCCGCACCGACGGCGGCCGGGGCGAGGTCCTGCGCGGCCGGCCGCGCCCGCCCATCGAGGACCTCGATCGCCTGCCGCCGCCGGCCCACGACCTCTTCTACGAGGCGCGCCCCGACTACCGGCGCACGCCGAACAAGGCCTTCCTCGCCACCCGCGGCTGCCCGTTCCGCTGCACCTACTGCTTCAACCGCACGCTCAACGAGCGGCACCGCGCGCTCGGTGGCCGCCTCCTGCGCACCACCGATCCCGAGCGAGTCTGCGACGAGGTCCTCGAGGTGCGCCGGCGCTGGGGCGTGCGCCTGGTCTGGTTCCTCGACGCCAACTTCGTCGCCGACCGCCCCTGGCTGGAGGCCTTCGCCGCCGTCTACCGCCGGCGCGTCGGGCTGCCCTTCATGTGCAAGCTGCGCCCCGAGCGCGCCACCCCACGCATCGTCAAGACCCTCGTCGGCGCGGGCTGCGTCGCGGTGGGGGTCGGCATCGAGTCGGGCAGCGAGCGGCTGCGGCGCGAGTGGCTCGGGCGGCCGATCTCCGACGCGGCCATCCTTGACGGCTGCGGCCGCCTGAAGCGCGCCGGCGTCCGCGTCCTCTCCTTCAGCATGCTCGGCATCCCCACCGAGACCCTCGACGAGGCGCTCCGCACCGTGGCGCTCAACGTCGCCTGCGGGGTCGACTTCGCGGCAGCGACGATCCTGCAGCCCTACCCCGGCACCGAGCTGGCGCGCCGCGCGCGGGCCGAGGGCTACTGGAGCGGCGACGTGGACGGGCTCGACACCTCCTACTTCGGGGACTCGCCGCTCGCGTTCCCGTCGGAGCGGGCGCGTCACCGCGTCACCAACCTGCAGCGCCTCTTCAGCTACGCGGTGGAGTTCCCGATCGTGCGGCGCCACCTGCGCTGGCTCGTCGAGCGGCCGCCGCCTCAGCTCTACCGCCACCTCTTCGAGGTGCGGCACGCCTTCGCCATGCGCCACACCTTCTACGGAGCCGAGGCGCTGGTGCGGCCGCGCGAGAGCGGCACCCGGGAGCAGCTCGCGGCAGCGTGCGCGGAGCTGCGCTTGCCGTAGATCACGGGACCCAGCGCAGGATCCCCGAGTACCCGACGGCCCAGACGTTGGTGGAGCTGGTGCCGCCAGACGCGGTGAGCGGCAGCGCCGGATCGACGCCTGCGCACAGCCTACGGCTTCACCTTCGCGTGCAGCTCGCGCAGGAGCTCCTCGAGGGAGCCGCGCTTCTCCGCGTCCTTCTCCAGCTTGATCAGCCCCGGGAGCTGCGTGCGCAGCGTCAGCGGCAGCAGCTGCCGTGCGACCTGCACCGCGTGCCACCAGATCTGGCGATCGGTCTCGGCGAAGAGCTTCGCCCAGGGCACGCGATCGCCCTGGCTGAACTCACCGGGCAGCCAGCGGATGGCGGCCATGCGCGTCAGCGGCGACTCGAGCCCGAGGAGGTGGAGCTCGAGCTCCTCCCAGCCCTTGCGGCGGAGCTCCTGCTTCGTGCGCACCATGTTCGCCCAGACCGCGAGCCGCCCCGGGCTCGATCGCCTGTCGGCGCGGCAGGCCGCGGCGCCGAGCTGCGCGAGGAGCGCTGCGGCGCTGGCGAGCTCCTCCACCGCGCGCCGGCTCTGCTCGGGCGGCCGCGGGCCGGGCGCCAGCCGATCCGCCGCGGCGGCGAGCGCCTCCACCGCGTCCTTCTCGCCGAGCGCGCCGAGGCCGAAGCCGCAGGCCGCGACCTCCTCGGGGGCGGCCGCGCGGAGCCCCGCGAGGAGGAGCTTCTTCACCGGGGCGCGCAGCGCCTCGCTCCAGGCCGCGCGGATGTCGCGGCGCCGCGCCTCGCGCGAGTGGAAGACGAAGGGCCCATCGGGACGGGCCGTGCCCACGTCGCGCTGGTCGGGGAGCCGCCAGCCGAGCTGGCGGAGCGCGGCGAGGCGCACCTCCGGGCGGCGGTCGGCCGCGAGCTTGAGGAGGAGCCGCGTCCCCTCCACGGTCATCACCGAGCCGATCCCGACGAGGAGCGCCTCGACGCGGCCGGCGTCGCGCTCGGCCGCGAGGAGCTCGGTGAGCGGAGCGAGGTAGCTCGGGTGGTAGAGGAGCGAGGCGCGGAAGAGGCGATCCTCCTTCGCCGCGAGGAGGGTGCGCAGCTGGCCGCGCGCCTCCTCGGCGGTGGGCAGCCGCAGCGTGAGCTTGAAGCGGCCACCGAGCGCGCGGTGGTACTGCTCGCTCGATGGGCCGGGGACCGGCTCACCGAAGCCAAGATCCTGGTAGGCGCTGACCGTGTACTCGCCTGGCCCCGGGAAGCGGAGGTAGGCGAGGAGCGGCAGCTCCTTCGTGTAGCTCTTGCCCGGGTCGAGGTGGGGGTCGCTCATCCCGAGGCCGCCGAAGCAGGGCTGCTCGGGCTTGGGGTCGACCGCCTTCGCCCCTGCAGGCCCCACCGCCTCGAAGCTCCAGCGCAGGTGCCGGCTGGCGCCGCGGTAGTCGCCGCCCTCCTCGAAGTGGAAGGCGTCCTTGCCGCGGTTCTCCATCACGAAGCGCACCGTGATCGGCTCGCCGAGCAAGTAGCTCTTGCGGTCGGGCGTGTAGCGGAGCGAGACCCAGCCCGGAGGCGCCAGCGTCTTGCCGACGCGGAAGAGGCGGCCGGTGACGTGGCGCTGACCGAGGCTCAGGCGGAGACGGAAGCTCCCCTCGCGCTTGCCGACGACGGCGGCCAGCGGGCTGCGCCAGCTCCAGTCGCGGTGGCCGTCGCCGGGGACCGCGCCGCGGGTCGCGGTGGGTGGGGCCGCGGGGCGAAGGTCACGCGACCAGACCACCCGACCGCCGCTGACCTGCTCGAGGACGAGCCCCCAGTCGCCCGAGAGGACCAGATGGTGCGCCCCGTCGCAGGGCTCGCCCACGATGGGGAGCGGCGCCTTGCCACGGTTGTAGACGGAGAGGGTGACCTGGAGCTCCTCGCGGGTGCGCAGGGCCAGGCGGTGGTTCAGGTAGAGGTCGACGGTGGGGTCCGCCCGCGCGTCGGCCATCGGCTGCAGCAGCACCAGGGTGGAGAGAGCGCACAGAGCGAGTCTCGTCATCGTTGTTCACCGCACCCATGGTACGCCCGCGGGCCGGCGATCTCGACGACGATTGGACCGGCGCCGCGATCAGAAGCTGTAGTCCACGGTGTAGGGAGCACACATCTGGGTGCCGGAGGAGCTCGCCACGCTCCTGGCCGTCGCAGTGATCTTCCAGGTGCCGCTCCCGTCCCAGAGGTAGTAGAACGGCACCACGCCGAAGCTGCCCCCCGTCTCCGTCGGCCCCACGTCCTTGCAGCACACGAAGGAGTAGAGGGACCCCAGCGTCCAGCTGCAGCGGACGGGGAACAGCTGACCGCCCTTGAGGTCGGGGTAGTAGGCGACGCAGATGGTGGCGGTGACGCCCGCCGGGTGCGTGTACTTGAACTGGGCGTCCAGGTTCGCCCAGGTGTCCTTGACGTAGACCTTGTGGACGTCGGTGTCGAGGCCGAGCTCGTACTGAGGGGCGGGCCCCGGGAGGCTCTCGAAGGTGCCCGCGATCTTGCCCCACCCACTCATGTCGTCCGCCGTGTCCGGCAGCGCGGCAGGCTTGAGGTCGTCGTTGCCGTCATCGCACTCTACGTACAGGAGCCCGTTGCACTTCGCGGTGTGCTTGCAGCCGCAGGTCCCGCCCGGCTGCATGGGCAGCGTCTCGCAGCCGCCGCAGGCGTTCACCGGCAGGGCTCCACAGGCGCTCGAGATGCACTTGCCGGCGACACACGTGTCGGCTGCGTTCGGGCAGCCTCCACAGGTGAGCGTCTTCCCGCAGCCGTCGGAGATGGTCCCGCAGCCGGCACCCTTGAGCTGGCAGGTGGTGGGCTGGCAGGCGAAGCCGTCGGGGATCTGGGTGTCCGTCGGGACGCGCACGTCGCCCACCACCGTGCCGTCCGCGGGCAGCCCGCCTGCATCGGTCCGTGGCTCAAGCGTCACCTCGTGGTCTGGCCGCGACACCTCCTGGTCGCCGCCGCCCGCATCGGCAGCCGGCGCCACGTCCTCCGACGAGCAACCGGTGAGGAGCGCAGCCGCAGCTAGCAACCTCACCATGCCCAGGCAGTTCGTCTCTCGTCGCATCGTAGCCTCCTCTTGGACAGACGTCGCTCTGCAGCCGCCCAGGCCCGGCAGGAATGGTTCGAGTCGAGACTGGCTGCTGCGCGAGGGAGCAGTTGCAACGGGCGGTCCATGCCGGTCCGGTCCGATCGCAGACCGAGGCCCGGCCCCAGCTCTCCTGGACTTGCGCTGTGGAGTGCAGACCACGGGCCGTGACTTCGGTGAGGGTGCCCACCTCGCGGACGCCACGCATGGGGTCAGTTGTCCTCGCGGGGTGCGCAGCTGTGCTCGTCGGGTGACACGGCCCGGCAGCTCTCTGCCCGGATCGAGCCTCTGACTGACGCCGACGACCTTCGACACCGCCCCGCCACCGGAGATATCCTCGCCTTCAGCTGCTGCGTAACCCGAGAATCAGAGGGCGGAGTTGGTCGGGAGCTCAGGTCGGCAGGGAGAGGAGTGGAGCCCCCGGGAGCGAGCTGTCTGCTCACAGGTCCAGCGGAGGATGAGGTCGCGCGCGTCGGGTCAGAGCACGTTCGCCGCGAGCTCGGCGAGCTCGGAGCGCTCGCCCTTGAACAGCGTGATGTGCCCGGCGAGCTTCTCCAGCTTGAACCGCTCGACGACGGTGGTGAGCCCGTTGTTCGCCGAGTCGACGTACGGGTTGTCGATCTGGTACGGGTCGCCGGTCAGCACGATCTTGGTGTTGTCACCGACGCGCGTGATGATCGTCTTCACCTCGTGCGGCGTCAGGTTCTGCGCCTCGTCGACGATCATGAACTGGTTCGGGATGGAGCGGCCTCGGATATAGGTGAGCGGCTCGACCTGCACGTAGCCGAGGTCGATCAGCTCCTGGTAGCCGTGGTCCTTGCGCTCGCCGCGCGCCCCGCCCATCAGCAGCTCGATGTTGTCGTAGATCGGCTGCATCCACGGGTTGAGCTTCTGCTCGATGTCGCCCGGCAGGAAGCCGATGTCCCGCCCGAGCGGGAAGATGGGGCGGCTGACGAGCAGCTTGTGGAACTTGTGGTCCTCGACGACCTGCTGCAGCCCCGCCGCGATGGCGAGGAGGGTCTTGCCCGTGCCGGCCTTCCCCACCAGCGTCACCAGCTTGACCTCCTCGTTGAGCAGGAGGTCGAGCGCGAAGTGCTGCTCCTTGTTGCGCGGGCGGATCCCCCACACCCCCTCGCGCAGGCGCCGGATCGGCAGCACCGCCTGCTGACCCGCGTCGAAGCGCCCCAGCCCGCTGTGGTTCGGGTTGGCGCGGTCCTTCAGCAGCACGTACTCGTTCGGCGCGCACTTCGCGTCGACGGCGAGCTTGGTCTCGGCGTAGAAGCGGTCGACGTCCTCGCTGGCGACGTCCAGCTCCGTGGAGCCCGAGTAGAGCTCCGAGATCTCGAGCGCCTCCTCGGTGTAGTTCACCGCCTCGAGGCCCATGGCGTCCGCGCGGATGCGGAGGTTGACGTCCTTGGTGACGAAGATCACCGGCGAGCTGGGGTCCCGCTGCTGCTCGTGCAGCGCCACCGCGAGGATGAGGTCGTCGGCCGAGATCTCGGGCAGGCGCGCCGGGGGCAGCGCCGAGGTGAGCGCCACGCGCAGCTGGCCGCCGCTCTTGGTCGCGACGCCCTCGGAGAGCCGGCCGCCGTGCTCGCGCAGGCTGTCGAGGTAGCGGGAGACGAGCCGGGCGTTGCGGCCGCGCTCGGAGAGCTCGCGCTTGAAGCGGTCGATCTCCTCGATCACGTAGATGGGGACGATCACCTCGTTGTCGGCGAAGTGATCGATCGCCTTCGGATCATGCAGCAGGACGTTGGTGTCGAGTACGAATCGTTTCTTCATTCCTCATCCTGGTGGAGGGCGTCGTCGAGCCTAACATAGGCTCGCCCGCTCGTGAGCCTATCACATGCGGCTGGGGCGTGATCTCACCCGCGCGCTCTGCGGGCCGCCTTCTGCAGCTCGGAGTAGAGGACGGTCCGGTTGCGGCCGCCCTCCTTGGCGCCGTAGAGGGCCTGATCCGCGCGCTCGACCAGCACCTCCTTCTCGCCGCCGTCGCCCGGATAGGTGGCGATGCCGAGCGAGATGGTGCAGCGGAAGGAGCCCTTCTCCGACGACATGAGCTGCGCCGCGACCTCCTGGCGGACGCGCTCGCAGAAGAGGTGGGCGCCCCGCGCGTCCGTCTCCTCGAGCACCATGGCGAACTCCTCGCCGCCGTAGCGCGCCACCAGGTCCACCTTGCGGATCTGCTCGGCGAGGACCTTGGAGACCCGCCTCAGCACCGCGTCGCCCACCGGGTGGCCGTAGGTGTCGTTGACCAGCTTGAACTTGTCGATGTCGGTGAGGACCACCGAGAGCGTCTTCCCGTGCCGCTCGGCGCGGTGGAGCATCTCGGAGAGCCGCGCCTGGAAGGTGCGGTGGTTCGGCAGGCCGGTGAGGCCGTCGGTCGTCGCCATCTCCTCCATGCGCTTGTACATCTTCGCGTTCTCGATGGAGACCGCGACCTGGTTGGAGATGACGCCGAGCATCTCGCGCGTCTTCTTGCAGAAGCGGCCGGGCGCCCGCGACGCGAGGACGAAGGTGCCGATGGCGGCGTCCTGTACGATCAGCGGCAGCACGAAGATCGACTCCATCCCCTTCACCCGCAGCTTGCGCGTGAAGACCACGGTGTCGCGCTCGCGCAGGTCGTCGCCGGCGGGGAGGAAGTGCTTGTTCTTCACCACCATCGAGACGAGCCCGGCGTTGTCGCCGAACTCGGCCCCCTCGAAGCGCTCGGCGTGCTCGCCCTGCGCGTGACAGATGATGTGCTTGCTGTGCTTGCGATCGTAGAGGGTGATGGCGCCGAGGTCGAAGCTCGCGATCTCGCGCGCCGCCGTGAACGCGGTGTCGTAGACCTGGGTCAGCGTCAGCGCGCCGTTGAGCATCGTGCTCGCGCGGTAGAAGCGCTCGTGCTCGTACTTGGAGCGCTCGACGGCGGTGAAGACGCGCTCGGCCTGGATCGCGCGCAGCACCTGGCGCGTCGCCTCCACCATCAGCCCCTCCTCGGCGG
>JAKLHH010000216.1 GCA_022710245.1 Myxococcota bacterium | reverse complement strand
CCAGCACCAGCGCGAGCAAGAGCCGGGCCTGGTCCTCGCGGCAGCGCCTGGCTCTTGCTCGCGCTGGTGCTGGTCCTCGCCGGCCGCTTCCGCCGCCGCTGATCATCCGCCCGCCTCCTCCGCCGGACCTGGAGACCGTGAACCCGGCGCGTGGAGCGGAGCCCCATCGTTCGAAGCCCGCGGAATGGCACCTCGATCCCGAGCAGCGCGGCACATCGTCGGCGCCGAGGTGAGGGTGAAGACCCCACGTGTAAGGCGGAGCGGCCACCCCCTACTACACGCGTCCTCGTTGATCCTGCGGGATCTTCTCGCGTCGACGCCGCAGGCGGGCCGCTGGCACCCTCCGTGCAGCCGTGGTTCGTCAAGCCCCCGCACCAGAGACAAAGGTGCTGACCATGCGTGATCGGCTGTCGCTGACCACCAGGGACCGCTCTGCGCTCCGCCTCTGGCTGGGTGCGTTCGCGCTCCCGCTGCTCGCCTGCGGTGGGTCGGTGACCGAGGGCGAGGCGCCTGTCGGGCTCGGCACCCGCGGGACCAACATCGTCAATGGCCAGAACGACACGGGCCACGCCACCGTCGCCCTGCTCCTCACGCAGCAGTACCTCTGCTCGGGCACGCTGATCGGACAGAAGACGGTCCTCACCGCGGGTCACTGCGTCGAGGACAAGCTGCCGATGACCGCCACCTTCGAGACCAGCGCGGGCAAGGTCACCGCCAACGTCGTCGCCAGCTACGCGCACCCGAGCTACCCGGGCTTGACCAACGGCGGCCTCAGCGAGGAGGACAGCGGCTACGATCTGGCCATCGTCATCCTCGACAGCTCGCCGGGGCTGACCCCGACGCCGATCGCGCTCGCCACACCCGCGCCCGGCGCTCCCATCACCGAGGTGGGCTGGGGTATCACGAGCGCGAACGCCAACGACTCGGAGGTCAAGCGCTGGACGACCAGCGTGGTGCAGAGCGTGACGGACCGCCTCCTCTACGCGCAGCCTGGCCCTGGCACCGTCTGCTCCGGCGACTCGGGCGGCCCCACGCTGCAGCAGGGGGTGGAGGCGGTCCTCGCGGTGCACTCCACCGCCGACTGCTCCACCATCGCCATCTCCTGCCGCCCCGCGGCCCACATCGACTGGATCAAGCAGGTGAGCGGCGGCGACGTGGTCACCGACGGGACGCCGAGCAACCCGACCAACCCGACCAACCCGACCAACCCCACCAACCCCACCAACCCGACCAACCCAGGCGGCGCCGGCAGCCTCGGCGCCCCCTGCCAGAGCGGCGCCGACTGCACGAGCCAGCTCTGCGGCTACGACAGCCAGGGGACCTTCTGCACGCAGCAGTGCGGCGCGAGCGGCGGCTGCCCCTCGGGCTGGGCTTGCCTGAACACCACCGCGGGCATGGCCGCCTGCTTCCCGGGCGGCGGCTGGGGCAGCGGCTCGGGCGGCGGCTGGGGAGGCGGCTGGAGCGGCGGCTCCGGCTCAGGCGGCTCCTGTCAGGGCGCCTGCGGCGGTCAGTCAGCAGCCGGCTGCTACTGCGATCCCTGGTGCTTCCTCTACGGCGACTGCTGCGCGGACGTGATGGGCTGCTTCTGATCGATGTGAGCTCCACCACACGGCGTCCTTCATCTCGGAGCCTCCGAAGGAGGCGACGCTGGGGACCGCGGCCCCGCGACCACGGAGTCCCCCCCCCGGTGATCGAAGCGCGCGAAACACCAGCGTGAGCTCCCGATCGTTCTCGGCCGCCTTGCGCCGGGGGTGAGAGAGCCCACCCCAGGCGCGGGCCTCACGCCCCGCCGGCGCCACCGCACCCCCGCTGCTCGATCAGGGTCTTCGCCAGCGCTGGCGCTCGCTCCTCGGCTGGCACCCTCCCTGCACTCCATCACGACGGGGGACACGCCAGGAAGGATGCTGACGATGTGTGATCGGCTGCCGCTGATTGCCGGGGACCGCTCTGACCTCCGCCTCGCGCTCGCCCTCGTGCTGCTCCCCCTGAGCCTCGCGCTCGGCTGCACCGGCGCCGTCAGCGAGGGCACCGACCTGCTCGAGCACGGCTCCCGCGGCAGCAACATCGTCAATGGCCAGGACGACCCGGGCCACCCGACGGTGGCCGTGCTCCTCACCGACTCGGGGCTCTGCTCCGGCACCCTCGTTGGCCAGCGCACCGTCCTCACCGCTGCCCACTGCACCGAGGGCAACGAGCCGATGACGATCACCTTCCAGACCAGCTCGGGCAACCTCACCTACAACGCGGTCTCCCGGCACATGCACCCGACCTACGTCCCGGGCAAGCACAACCTCAGCTACGACGAGAGCGGCTACGACGTCGGCATCGTCATCCTCGACGGCGCCCCGCCGCTGACGCCGACCCCCATCGCGCTCGCCGCACCGGCGACCGGCACGGTGGTGACCGAGGTGGGCTGGGGCATCACCGCCGACGGCGCGAACGACTCGGGGACCAAGCGCCTCACCACCACCGTGGTCACCAGCGTGACGGACCGCTACCTGCAGACCGGGCGGGGCGTCGGCGCCATCTGCAGCGGCGACTCCGGCGGCCCCACGCTGCAGCAGGGCGTGGAGGCGGTCCTCGGCGTCCACTCGACCGCCGACTGCGACACGGTGAACACGGACTGCCTCGCCTCGGCGCACCTCGACTGGATCAGGAGCGTCTCGGGCGGCGACGTGGTCACCGACGGGACGCCGGCCTCGCCGGGCACGCCCTCCAGCCCGTCCACGCCCTCGAGCCCGACCCCGGGCGGCTCGAGCGGCGGCCTTGGCGCGGCCTGCCAGAGCGGCGGGGAGTGCGGCAGCGGCCTCTGCGCCGACAGCGGCCAGGGCAGCACGTTCTGCACGCAGCAGTGCGGCGGGAGCGCGGCCTGCCCCTCGGGCTGGCTCTGCCTCGCCACCACCGCCGGCTTCGGCGCTTGCTTCCCGGGCAGCGTCGGCTCCTCGGGCGGCGGCGGCAGCTCCTGCCAGTACTCCTGCGGCGGCCAGGCCCCGAGCGGCTGCTTCTGCGATCCCTACTGCTTCCTCTACGGCGACTGCTGCGCCGACGTCCTCGGCTGCTTCTGAGTCGGTCCGACTGACGCTGGGCCCGGCTGACGCTCGGCTCGACTGACGCTGCGCCCGACTGACGCTGGGCCCGACGGACGCTCGGCTCGACTGACGCTGGGCCCGACTGACGCTCGGCCCGACTGACGCTCGGCCCGACTGACGCTCGGCCCGGCTGAGGCTCGGCGTGCGATTCCGCACGCCCCCCTGCCGCGCGGTCCGCTCTGCGCCGTCGTCGACGTGGCCTCGGGCCGGTGCTTCATGCTAGACCGGCGCGATGGACCGCACCGCGCTCATCACCGGCGCCGCGACCGGCATCGGCCGCGCGCTCGCCCGCAAGCTCGACGCCGAGGGCTGGACCGTCTTCGCCGGCGTCCACCGCGCGCCGCCGGACGCGCTCCTCGCCGGCGCCTCGCCGCGCCTCCGCGCGCTCACCCTCGACGTCGCCGACGACGCCTCGGTCGCCCGCGCGCGCGCCGAGGTGGAGGCCGCGCTCGGCGCGCAATCTGGCGGCCCGCGGCTCGAGCTCCTGATCAGCAACGCCGCCAGCACCGCCGGCGGCGGCGGGCCGGTCGAGTGCCTCGACGAGGCCGCCTTCCGCCGCATCTTCGAGGTGAACTTCTGGGGGCCGTTCCGCCTCGCCCGCGCCTTCCTCCCGCTCCTCCGCCGCGCCGCCGCGGCGCCCGGCGGCCGCGCGCGCCTGATCAACGTCACCTCGGCCTCGATCTACCTCACCATCCCGACGGGCGCGCCCTACCCGGTCTCGAAGATCGCCCTCGAGGCGCTGACCCGCCACCTGCGCCTCGAGCTCGCGCCCTGCGGCGTGGAGGTCACCGCGCTCGCCCCGGGCGGCGTCGACACCGCGATGGTCGCCTTCCCCGACGACGAGCGCCGCGAGCACTGGGCCGCGGTGCCTCCCGCGCTCCTCGGCGAGTACCAGGCCGCCTTCGCCTACCCGGGCGACGCGCTCGGCGCGAGCTTCGCGTTCCAGTCGCCGGAGTCCTTCGCCGAGCTCGTCCACAGCCGCGTCATCTGCGCGCGCCGCCTGCAGCCCGCCTACCTCCTCGGCCGCGGCGTCGCCCCGCTCCCCTGGCTCCAGCGCCTGCTCCCGCTCCGCGCCAGCGAGGCGCTCTTCCGCCGCCTCTTCCGCGCGCGCCCCGCCGCCGCACGAGGCGCCCGCGCCCCACACCAGGACCGACCATGACCACCGCGCTCCACCTCGACGACCTCGCCGCCCCGCGGCTGCCGCTCCCGGTCCGTCTGGCGAACCTCGCCGGCGCCCCGCTCGCTCGCCGCCTGGTCCGCCTCGACCCCGCGCGCCTGATCGCCGCCGCGCGCGCCCGCGAGCGCGCCGACGACCTCGGCGACCGCGGCTTCGAGGAGCCGCTCGCCGTCCTCTGCGCCGCGCTCGAGGAAGACGCCGCGCTCTCGGCCGCCGGGCGCATAATCGTCCGCGAGCTCCTCCTCGGGCTCCTCGCCAGCCGGCTGCGCCTCGAGGCGCTCCTCGCCCGCCGCCCGGAGCTCGCCGCCGAGCGCGTGGCGGCGCCGCTCGTCGTCCTCGGGCTGCCGCGCACGGGGACGACGCACCTCCACACGCTCCTCTCGCTCCACCCGGCGCTCCGCACGCTGCCCTACTGGGAGAGCCTGGAGCCGATCCCCTCGCCGCGCGATCGCGACCCCGACGCCGCGCGCCGCCGTCGCTGCCAGCGCGCGTGCGGCCTGATCGACTGGATGCTGCCGCACCTGCGCGCCATGCACGAGCTCGCGCCCCAGACGCCGCACGAGGAGATCCAGCTCCTGGCCATGGACCTGCGCACGATGCTCTTCGAGGTGAGCTACCAGGTCCCCGCCTACGCGGCCTGGTACCGCGCACACGATCAGGCGCCCGCCTATCGCTACCTGGCGCGCGTCCTCGGCGTGCTGCAGGGGCTGCGCGGGCCGCGGCGCTGGGCGCTGAAGTCGCCGCAGCACCTCGAGCAGCTCCCCGCGCTCCTCGCGGCGTTCCCCGACGCGCGCGTGGTGCAGCTCCACCGCGACCCGGTGGAGGTCACCGCGAGCTTCTGCACGATGATCGCCTACGCGCAGCGGATGAACGGCGCCCGCGTCGACCCGCACGCGCTCGGCGCCTACTGGTCCTCGCGCGTCGAGGGCATGCTCGCCGCCTCGGTGCGCGACCGCGCGCGGCTCCCCGCGGATCGGTTCCTCGACGTGCGCTTCGAGGAGCTCGTCGCGGACGGCGCCGGCACGGCGGAGCGCGTCCTCGCCTTCGCCGGCCTCGAGGTCGACGCGGCGACCCGCGCCGCGCTCGCGCGCCACCAGGCCGAGCGGCCGCGCCACGCGCACGGCCGCATCGAGTACCGCCTCGCCGACGTGGGGCTCGACGCCGAGGAGCGGCGCGCGGCCTTCGGGTTCTACCGGGAGCGGTTCGGGGTCTAGCTGAGGAGCGGCGCGCGGCCTTCGGGTTCTACCGGGAGCGCTTCGGGGGTAGCGGAGGAGTGACAGCAGGAATGGAATATCCGGCCGGCGCGGACACGGAGGCCCGTTTTCGTATCCGCGCCGGCACGGGGCGCACCGTCGTCGTGCTCGCTCGAGGGCGAGCGGGTTAATCTGGCCGGCGCGGGATACGCTGCCCCCGCAAACGCTCCCGCGCCGGCGCAGTTCCTGAGCTGAAATATCCGGCCGGCGCGGACACGGAGGCCCGTTTTCGTGTCCGCGCCGGCACGGGGGGCTGCGTCGTCGTCATGCTCGCTCGAGAGCGAGCGGGTTAATCTGGCCGGCGCGGGTCACGCTGCCCCCGCAAACGCGCCCGCGCCGGCGCAGCGCCTGATGCTGTTAGCTGGCTGGCGCGGACACGCTGCCCCCGCAAACGTGCCCGCGCCAGCACAGTGGCTCGCTCGTTCCTTCCGTCGCGGCAGCTACGCCCGACCGCCCAACCTGGGCGGCGCCGCTTCAGATCTGGCCGGCGCGGGTCGCGCTGCCCCCGCAAACGTGCCCGCGCCGGCACAGGCTCAACCTGGTTAATCTGGCCGGCGCGAACACGCTGCCCCCGCAAACGTGCCCGCGCCGGCACAGTCGTGACTTGCTTAACTCCGGCCGGCGCGAGCACGCTGCCCCCGCAAACGTGCCCGCGCCGGCGCGGCATCTACTTGATTCCCTCCGTGATGTCCGAGCGATGAGGGGTATTGCAGGGTGGGTGCCACCTGTCGGAAACGCGCCTACATCATCCCAAGCCATTGACAGCGCTAGGTATCCTTCTCGCGCCGGGTGTGGGTGGGAGTAGTCGCACGTGGGGCTTCACCCCTCACCGATCCAGCCCTCACACTGCGCACCGATGCGCTGCTGCGCTGGATTCCAGGGGCTTCGCTGACTGGGGGAGCTGTGGGCAGGGGGGGACCAGACTCTCCACTCCTCGACGGCGCGCTCGCTGCCGAGGATCTGCGCGTGCGCGCTGGCGAGGATCGGCGCCTCGAGCCCCCGCGATCAGGCGTCCCGGCAGACGGTGAGAAAGGCGCTCCAGGAGCAGGAGCCCGGTGTCAAGGTCCGAAAGAACTCAGTGCTGAAGCCGTGCTGCTCGAGTATTTGCAGCCCCGCCTCGAAGGCGGCCGCCTCCGGGTCGAGGTGCAGGGCCCACTTCGAGGAGTGCGGGTTGCCCTTGCCCTCGACGCGGTGCCGGGTCCCCGCGGCCTCCAGCGCCGCGACCGCTCGCCGGAGGGCCTGCGCCTTCTCCTTCGCGCTCACGGCGCGCGGGCTGCGCGAGAGGTCCTGTCCGTAGAAGCGCGCGAGGTCGAGCGCACCGTCGGTGAGCAGCTCCTCGGCCGGCGCCTCGTGCCGGAAAGCCAGCACGCCCTTCCTCGCCAGCAGGGTGTCGAGGTACGGTTCGAGCTCGACCGGCTCCGCGTCGAGGCTGTCGCCGAAGGAGTGGAAGCAGAGCCCGGGGAGCGCCGAGCGGAGCTGGGGCATCACCAGCGCGTAGCAGGCGTGGTCGACGTAGAGGTCCAGCGGGTGCACCCAGCGAAACGCGTCCTCGTCGCCGTCGAAGTAGACCGACCCCTCCCAGTCCCTGAAGACCTCCTCGAGCGGCAGGATGTTGATGGCGCCGCCGAGGTGCTCCAGCCCGTAGCGCTCCTCGAGCTCGCTGGCCCCGCCGACGTAGGTGTAGCGGACGGTGAGGCCGTTGCAGTCGTCGTAGAGCGGCCGCAGCCACTCCGGCACAGGCGCGTAGCTGCTCGCGGCGGCGTAGTCAGCTGCCGTCGCTGGCGCGCCCACCTCGAAGGTGTCCAGCCGGATCGATCCGGCCGCCTCGAGCGCGGTCAGCTCCTGCCGGAGCGCCTCGAGCGTCGCGAGCCTCGACATCCCGCACCTCCTGATCCCTGCACACGTGAGGCAGGCGGATGTTGCAGCCGGCGTCCTGCCTACTGGCAGCTCCAAGTGAGCTTGCTAGTCGGGAAGGTGTCGGTGCAGTCCTTGGCCACCGCGCAGACGGCGCAGGCGCCCGTGGCGGTGTCGCAGGTGAGCTTGCCGCTCGCGCAGTCCTTGTCCACGCCGCAGGCGACGCAGAGGCCGTTCGTGCAGACCTTGGTCGTCGAGCCGGTGAAGGCGCAGTCGGCGTTCTTGGTGCAGGCGAGGCAGCTCCCGCTCATCACGTGGCACTTGCCGGTCATCAGGGTGGCGCCCGAGAAGGTGCAGTCGGCGTCCTTGGCGCAGAGCCGGCAGCGCCCGGTGGCGATCTCGCAGCCGCCCTTGTAGCGCCCGCCCGCGACGCCCGCGCAGTCGGCGTCGTTCGTGCACATCAGGCAGACCCCGTGCTCCACGTCGCAGGCCTTGTAGCCGGAGCTCGCCGGGCAGTCCTTGTCGACCTTGCAGGCGATGCACTTGCCCTGCACGCAGTCGACCGCGGTGGTCGGGCAGTCCGCCTTGGCCTTGCAGGCGCCGACGCAGCGCAGGGGGCCGGCCCCGGCCTCGGGTGTGGGGACGAAGTCGCCTCCGCTGCAGGCGGTCGCGAGGAGCGTGAGCAGGGCGAGGGCGGCGCGCGAGGGCGAGCGAGCGGTCATGAGAGGCTCCCGTCTCAGGTCGTCAGGCGGTCGCGCGGGGGCTGCGCCGCAGGTGGCTGCTCCGCGGGAGTCCGCGTGAGCGCCTCACGATAGCAATCCGCGCGCCGGCGGTGCAAGAGGCGCGACGTCTCCGCGGCGCGACTGCCGCACGCGACGCGCAGCAGTGCCCGTGGCCTGGGTCGGGTCGTCTGTGAGCTTGGCTATCGGGGGTGGTGAGGCGGGGCCGGGTTACTACGGGAGCAAGCGAGCGCTACACTACTTGCACTCGCCCTTGAACGTGTCGCCGTAGACGGTCTTGCACTGAGCGGTGTCGGTGCAGGAGCAGGTGCCCTTGGCCGTGTCGCACTTCAGGCCGCAGGCGGCCTTGCCCATGCAGCACTCGTCGTCGGTGGTGCACTTGGAGCACATGCCGAGCGTCGTGTCACAGCCCTTGAAGGTGGTCGACGCCGAGCAGTCGGCGGCAGCAGCGCACATCTTGCAGACCTTGTCCGACCCGCAGGCCTTGTAGGTCGAGCCGGTGAAGCCGGTGCAGTCGGCGGCGGTGTCGCACTTGAGGCACGTGCCGCTCGCGGTGTCGCACTTGCCGGTCATCAGCTTGACCGTGGCGACCACGCAGTCGTCGTCCTTGCCGCACATCTTGCAGAAACCGGTGGTCTTGTTGCAGCCACCCTTGTAGGTCGCGGCAGGGCAGTCCGCGTCGTCAGCGCACTGGGTGCAGACGCCGTTCTTGCAGTCCTTCTTGAAGCCTTCCGTCGTGCAGTCGGCAACGGTGGTGCAGGCGGGCGGGGCAACGCACGCCTTCGCGGTCGGGGTGCTGGCCTCTGGGTTCGAGGTGCTGGCCTCGTTCTTGGTGCCGGCCTCGAGAGTCGGGGTCTTCTCGGTCTTCGGCGGCGGGGTGGTCGTATCGTCGCTGCAAGCGGCGAAGAAGATCAGGCTGAGCGCTGCGATGAACAGGTGAGTCGTCTTCATGGTCCCTTCCTCCTTAGTTTTTGGTTAAACCTAGGTCCGTACTCTACGTAGTTCCCGGCACGACACAAGTTTTTGCTGCTGGCTTGAGTCCAGTTGTATCCGCGAAGGCGCCCGCCGTCAAGCAATCTTTTTCCAGGGATTTCAGTAGGAAAGCTTAATTCAACGGGCCCTCGTGCGTGATTATTCCGGGTCTTTCGGTGACTCCAATCACTGAATCCGCTACAGGTGCTGACCGGCTCGGCTCCTGGGCAGGTCTCCTCCCCTGATGATCCTGGA